>JBBRHI010000468.1:0-3184 GCA_038222995.1 Bacteroidia bacterium
TGTATAGTAGTGCTGTATTTTACACTGTCGCAATTTAAAACTTTCGGTAACAGGGCCGGGTCTTTACCAACATCCTTCGCACAGGAATTCATAAATACAACCGAACTTACACCTAAAATAATACGTGGAAATATTTTCATAATTTTTATGTTGTGAAGGCTTTTTTCACAGAAAAATAAATTAATCATCAAACAGCGCTACAGAATCAAATTTAGAAAATAATAATTAAATTTCATTCAAAATGATTAGTTAATAACAGGCCTTCCCGTTATGCCCAAATTAGAGGCGATACGATCCCTAAATTTAAAGAGAGAAACTGAAATTTTTTTGAAAATTACTCTTTATTCAATTTTCCTGCTACTTTTAACAAAATAAATTATTATGAGGATCTTAATTATAGAAGATGAAAAATCGTTACGGGAAGATGTGGTAGATTACCTATCTGAGAACGGCTATAAATGTGATTTTGCAACTACGGTTAAAAGCAGTATGCAAAAACTGAATGATACGGTGTACAGTTGCGCCCTTATTGATGTGGGCTTGCCCGATGGCTCGGGTATGGAGATCGTGGAATACATAAAAAAACAATTTCCGGAAATGGGTGTTATAATTGTTACCGCCAAAAACGCTTTGGAAGATAAACTCACCGGTTTAAAAATTGGCGCTGACGATTATTTAACCAAACCTTTTCATTTATCGGAACTAAGCGCGCGTATTTATTCCATTATAAGAAGAAGAAATTTCGGCGGCAAAAATTCGTTGATATTTGAAGGGTTAGAAATTGATACAACGGAAAAAAAAGTAACTGCCAACCAGCTGCAACTGCAGCTTACTAAAAAAGAATACGACATATTGGTTTATCTTGCCAGTAATCCTACACATCTTATAACTAAAGAAGCTTTGGCAGACGCCATTTGGGGTGATAAAGCAGAAATGGCCTCATCATTTGATTTTGTATACAGCCAGATAAAAAATTTGAAAAAAAAGCTTAACGAGGCCGGCTTAAAAGATTATATCAAAGTTGTATATGGTATGGGATATAAATTTAAGGATCAATAATTGTCCTCATATTCATGAAGCTTCTTACCAAAACAAACATCTACATTTCTATTACCACCACACTGTTGTTTACATTGGGGGTGTTTGTTATTTACCAGTTTATAATAATTAAACTTGATAAAGAAGTAGATCAACAACTACTTTCCGATAAAGCCAAAATTGTTAAAGGCTTAAAAGAAGGGATTCCGCCTAAAGAATTTTTATCGAACATAGGGCAAAAAATTTACATTAAAGAAGTATATAAACAAACCATGTTCGGCAATGAGTTTGTAGAATACATTGAAGATAAGATCGGCGATTTGCAGGAAATAGAAGGAGGTTCTAATTCCAAGCTTGTTACCCAAAGAGAGCTGTTGTTTCAAACCACCATAAACGATAAGGCTTATGAGGTAACAGTATGCATTTCGTTATCTGAAGGGAAAAAAATGGGGGAATACATTATAGGTGTAGTACTGATTTTTTTGGTTGTTTCTATTGTGTTCTTATTTTTATTAAACCGGTATATATCCGCATTTATTTGGTCGCCGTTTTACGATACACTTTCTAAAATAAAAACATGGAATATTAAAAAGAATGAGAACATTGTATTTAAACATAATGATATTGATGAATTCCATTTATTAAATGATACCGTCAAAGACCTCACGCAACAAATCCAATTAGATTATTATAACTTAAAAGAATTTACGGAAAACGTTTCTCACGAAGCCCAAACACCTTTATCAATTATAAGCACCAAGCTTGAGTTACTGTTGCAGCAAAGCAATTACAGCGAAAAGCAGCACGACCATTTGTTACAGGCATATCGCGCAACCCAGCGTATGTATAAACTAAACGAGGCCTTAATATTACTGACCCGCATTGAAAATAAACAGTTTATCGATAAAAACGAAATTGACCTGACTGAGGCTATTGATGAGAAACTGGAAGTACTGGCAGATTTTGTGGAGGCTAAAAATATTTTAATTGAAAAAGAATACAATAAATTGGTAAAAAAAGAGGTCAACTCTGTATTATTAACTATCCTGTTAAATAATTTATTTATAAATGCCATTAAATATAACCTGGATGACGGAGGAGTTATAAAAATCGTGATCGATGAAAACTCTTTTTCAATTGAGAACAGCAGTTCCATTGATAAAATTGATAAACAATTCATTTTTGAACGGTTCAATAAAACATCTACATCCGGTTCATTAGGCGTAGGCTTATCTTTAATAAAAAAAGTAGTTGACTTCTTCAACTGGCAGGTTACCTATTCGCACAAAGACGGCATGCATAAATTTAAAATTTTTATGTAGTTTCGGTCATTCAAAAATATAAGAATGAATCCATCTATCTGGTTCACTGAACCCAATATACAAGCTATTAACGCTTTAGGTAAAAATAACCTCGGCGAAAATTTAGGAATAGAGTTTGCCGAAATAGGCCCTGATTTTTTAGCGGCTACCATGCCCGTAGACCATCGCACCAAACAACCTTTCGGTCTTTTACACGGTGGGGCAAGCGTTGCTTTAGCCGAAACGCTTGGCAGTGTTGCTTCATTGCTTGTCGTAAATCAAGAATTATTTATAGGTGTGGGTGTTGAAATTAATGCGAACCATGTTAAAGCAGTTTTCTCGGGTAGGGTAAAAGGAATTTGTACCCCCTTAAACATATCAGGCAGAAATCATGTATGGGATATAAAAATTTATAACGAAGCCGAAGAATTAACCTGTGTATCAAGGTTTACATGTACAATTGTTGCAAAAGCCATGTTTGTTTAATACAACTTTACAAACCTATAGTTATCATTTATTGAATTGTGACAGTTTAATAGCAACTATTCGGGGCATTTATCCTGTATTAAGCCCGTTTATCTAAAACTCACTTTCTAAATCAATTTTTCTGCTAGATTAGTAGCCGATTTAAACTAAACGACCCATGAAAAAAATTGTCCTATTTATTATTACACTGTCATTTTTATTTAAACAAACAGCCAAAGCCGATGAAGGGATGTGGCTCCCAATGCTTTTGGGTGAGCAGGTATATGCCGACATGGTAAAAAAAGGCTTAAAAGTAAGCAAAGAACAACTTTACAGCATGAACCAAGCATGCATTAAAGATGCTATTATTATTTTTGGAG
>JBBRHI010000469.1:0-3184 GCA_038222995.1 Bacteroidia bacterium
TTTATAGGAAAAATAGAATCTGTTTATCACCTATCCCTTGCAAAGATTTTAAGGTATCCTAAAACAGTATTAACAACTGTTATTATTTTATTTATAGGTGCTGTAACGGTACTTACATTTTTAGGCGGTGAATTTATTCCGGCCCTTGAGGAAGGCGATTTTGCTGTTGAAACAAGGGTTTTAACAGGCAGTAACATACAAACAACAATTGAAAATACTCAAAAAGCAGCTCACATCTTGAAAACACGATTCCCGGAAGTAGAAAAAGTAGTTACTAAAATAGGAAGCGGTGAAGTGCCTACAGATCCTATGCCCATGGAAGGCGCAGATATGATGATTATATTGAAGGACAAAAAAGACTGGACTTCTGCCAAAACATTTAATGAATTATCAGAAAAAATGAGTACAGCCTTACAGGAAATTCCCGGTGTTACTACCGGTTTCCAGTTTCCGGTACAAATGCGCTTTAATGAATTAATGACCGGTGCAAAACAAGACGTGGTATGTAAAATATTTGGGGAAGACCTCGACAGCCTTTCTCGCTATGCTCATAAATTAGGAAACATCATCACTACTATTGACGGGGCTAAAAACCTTTACATTGAGCCCGTTACGGGTATACCTGAAGTGGTTATTAACTATAACAGAACCATGATTGCAGAGTATGGCTTAACGATTGAAGACGTAAACAGAGTGGTTAACACGGCTTTTGCAGGGCAAAGTACGGGGCTTGTTTTTGAAGGTGAAAAACGCTTCGACCTGGTGGTGCGTTTAAACAACACTAAACGAAAAGAATTTTCAGATATTCAGAATCTTTTAATTGCCACTCCCAAAGGCACACAAATTCCACTCTATCAGTTAGCCTCCGTAGAAATTAAAACCGGGCCAAATCAAATACAACGGGAGGATGCAAAAAGACGTATTGTTATAGGGTTTAATGTAAGAGGACGTGATGTGCAAAGCATAGTGAATGAATTGCAACTAAAGGCCGATGCTCAAATTAAATATCCTTCGGGCTATTATATTACCTATGGTGGTGCCTTTGAAAACCTGAATGCGGCAAAAAAACGTTTGATGATTGCGGTGCCTGTTTCACTGGTCTTAATATTTATCCTCTTATTTTTTGCTTTTAATTCCGTTAAACAGGGTTTATTAATCTATTCCGCTATTCCATTATCTGCTATAGGCGGTATCTTCTTTTTAGCATTGAGAGGCATGCCGTTCAGTATAAGTGCCGGAGTGGGCTTTATTGCGTTATTTGGCGTAGCCGTGTTAAATGGCATTGTGTTGATAGCCGAATTTAACCGGTTAAAAAAAGAAGGGATTTACAATTTACACCGGATTGTTTTAACCGGCACAAAAGTACGTTTACGACCTGTGCTCATGACTGCTTTTGTAGCCTCATTAGGTTTTTTACCTATGGCAATGAGTAACGGCGCCGGTGCCGAAGTACAAAGACCGTTGGCCACAGTAGTTATTGGCGGACTAATGATTGCTACTTTTTTAACCTTGTTTGTTTTGCCTGTTTTATATATTATTTTTGAAAAGGGGCCAATAAAATCTAATACGTCCGCTCACATTACCGCTTTAGTTATCTTAATGGTATTGTTGCCTTCTGTTGATAAGGCACAAATACCTGTAACCATACAAGCATCCATAGATACAGCACTCAAACATAACTTAACCATCAAAAATGAAAGGTTACGGTCTGACTATCAACAAAAACTTATAAAATCGGGAGCTGCTATTCCACAGGCAAATGTGATAGGCGAATACGGACAAATTAACAGCTATTACGCCGATAATCGTTTCGGTGTTTCTCAATCCTTTAATTTTCCTACCGTTTACAGTAATCAAAAAAACCTTTTAAATGCCGAATGGAAGGCTTCTTTATTAAATGTGACTTTGAAGGAAGCTGATATAAAGAAAATAGTCCGGCAGGTATTTTACACTTACATATACTTAAAAGAAAAAGAAAAATTACTTCTAAAAAATGACAGTATTTATTCCGCATTTCTGGAAAAAACCAATTTAAGATTTGCCGGAGGGGAAAGTAATATTTTAGAAAAAACCACCGCCGAAACACAAAAAGGCTTTATTTCTCAGCAATTAAGGCAACTAAGACAGGATATTAAAACAGTGGATTTACAATTTAAGCTCCTGTTGAATACAAGCTCTCCAATTTATCCGTACCAAAGCAATTTAAAAATAGAGATGACTTTGAGTTTAGATAGCGGTGTTGTAAATCAGCATCCTTTTCTTAAACTTATGGAGCAGCAAACCCGAATGTCGGTAATAAATCAAAAACTTGAAAGATCAAGGCTTTTGCCTGACCTTAATATCGGTTATTATAATATGACGATGAAAGGATCGGGGGCAGATAATAAAATATACAATGCCTCTACCCGCTTTCAATCAGTGCAGGTTGGTTTGGGGGTTCCTTTATTTTTTGGAGCACAAAAAGCAAAAATAAACAGTTCAAAAATCAGTCAATCCATTTCTGAGAACAACTACCTGATCGAAAAAAACCTGCTCGAAAGCCAATACAGAAGCCTTATAAACAAGTATCAATCCAACATGGCAACGGTTAACTATTTTGAAACATCGGCCTTGGCAAATGCATCACTTATTATAAGTACAGCCAACAAACAGTTTACTAACGGGGAAATTAATTACCTCGAATGGGTTATGCTTACTAACCAGGCTATCAGCATTCAGTCTAATTACCTGGATGCATTAAAAGACCTCAATGAAATCGTTATTCAACTTAACTACCTCACAGCGAAATAAAGCATACAACGCATTATAACACGATAAATAAAACTCCATCATAACGCTATAAGCGATAATTATTAAAACTCAAAACCATGAAACATCTATTCATCTTATTTTTTATCATAGTTCTGTTGCAGGGATGCGGTAAAGAAGCCGATTCAAGTCAACAAAAACAAACAATCCCGGAAAACACTTTAACACTTACGCCTGCTCAGTTTAAAAATGCGGGTATTGCATTAGGAAAGGCCGAAATGAAAACCCTTTCAACAATTTTAAAACTTACCGGAAAAATTGATGTGCCGCCTCAAAATATGGTTTCAGTAAGTACTCCTTTCGGGGGGTTTTTAAAATCTACAAAATTACTCCCGGGCATGCATGTAAAAAAAGGAGAAATTATTGCCAATATGGA
>JBBRHI010000470.1:0-3179 GCA_038222995.1 Bacteroidia bacterium
TTAAACTATGATTCCCCGACTTTTTAAAAGCCTGAAGATAATCCCGGTCACCCTGACTAAGACTAAATTTGGTTTCCATATTTGTATATTCTTATCCCAAATATACAAATATGTTGCATAATTAAATAATCGTCACACTAGCTCCGGGTTAGTGGGAATTTTAACTTTCATTTAGCCCGGGCATGTTGGACAACTTACGTATGAAAGTGCGAGCAAACCAATAGCGCCAATATGTATCAAAAAATAAATTATTTCGGTTTTAAAAAAGCGGACAAGCTTTCTCTTAAAAAGGCATATATACAATAGCATAAAAAAGAAAGCTATAAATAGTGGAACATCAATGAAATTAAACCAAAATAAAACCATGCCAATTACGGTTGGGGTTTGTAAAAGATTGGTAATGGCCACCAGGGCAGTCAATACCGATGCTGTTGCAAATACAATCCGTAAAATACGTTTGAAAGTTTCCATATTCTAAAATATGCGCTGTAAATTATAAATTAGTTTACCATGATACTGTCCCAGTGAACTCGTTTTCAATATAGGGTATTATGGCAACAAAAAAGCCCTCAGAGTTTAATCCAAAGGCTTTTAATTTTCAGTGGTCCCGACGGGAATCGAATGAAACCACTCCTATATGCCCCAAACGCCTATTTTGGCGTTATTTTACTAATTCACTCACCGTTTACTCACCAAAGTCTTTAAAAGCTTTGGTGCATCAAATGTTAGTGTGAATATACTAATTTAAACCTGTACTTGCAAGTAAAATATCAGTTGTTATTCCAAATCCTAAGATTATTTAAGAGGTCGAAAATGATTTCCCCTTTCAAGTTTATTTTATTTCAGGCAGGAAAAGAATTGGCTTTGGAGACCTACCAATTAATTAACTTAATACTATTTGGATCAAAACTTACCTTTTTCAATCTATCCGACTATACATAATGTTCAGTTATCCTTTATTTGCCGCATAAATATATGAAATAACATCCTTTTGAATTTTGCAGGTATTGTTGGTTCGACAGCCACAATCGGGCCTTTTCACAAATTATGTTACGGATTATTAAAGACTTTTACAACGCTCTAATAAACTAAAAAAAGAATGTGGGTAGCCTGGCTCAATATATACCTTGTTCTTTTTCTTTATGATCTCTTCTTCGCCTTTAACAGATTCTTTATTTGCCACAACTGTTATTTTGCCGGGATGGTCTTTAATTCTCTCTCGTATATAAATATCTAATTTCGCGATGCTTTGTTGCCTGGAAAGATCTAATTGTCGTAGTTGTTTCCTCGCATATTTATTGTTATCCAATAATTTAAAACCAGCGCCCCAGCACATTTTTACTTCCATGTTTTTATAATTGGCTACATCAATGGTGCCCACAGCCATCGAGCCCAGTTTGGTTTCAAAACTTTGCATAATTGCCCCGTAATTTTCAACTAAATCAAGTATGCTTTGTTCTTTTAGCCGTTTAATAACTTTTTTAAATTCAGAGTCATGCTTTGATAACTGCTTTTCGAGAGACTTCTTGCGGATTTTTAAATGGCCATTTACATTGATCATATATCCCAAAAAACTGAGCCATGGAGAGTGAGGGTGTAACCCATTTTTTTTTCTACTCCACAAATACACATCCCTTGATTTTACACCATTCCAAAACTCTTTACAATAAGTCAGTTTTAAGCTGGAAGGAACATGAGGTATCAAGTTTAGGTCTGATAATTTTCTAAAATAGAAGTCGAAGTGATTTTTGCAGGCGGCCGCATCAGTATGGATAATTACCATATCATCACAATACCTTACATAAATAAAGTCCTCACCGTAGCCGGGCAGATTACATATAGCACTATCGAGTGTGTGCATTAGGATGTTTACCATTAGGCCAGACAGTGCGCCGCCTTGAGGTATTCCAATGTGTGTAGAGGCTAATTTTCCGGAGTGATAATCCTTGTCATGTTCGTCAACCCATTTAAAATATCCTGTTGAATCATTCCTATTAATCCAATAAGATTTATCTGGATTTAAAGGGTAGACTTTCGTATTAAATGAATAGCAGTCCAGATAAGAAATGAAAATCTTTTCTGCCGTTTTGTTAATATGCAGACCCGTACTTTCTAATAATGTTTTAAGTTCAATGTATTTATCTAAAACACTTTGATGATTTACGCAATCAAAAAATTTCTTGATATCACACTCCGCTACATATAATGCTTTGTTACCATTTTTTAAGGCAAAATCTTTTACTTGTTTAACAGCATCGCGATAAGTTGGCCCTCTCATGAAACTGTTTCTTGAACGGAAAGCGAAAGAACAATCCAGGAACAGTTGATCAAAAATCTTAGTGAGGTATTTATTTGCCAGGCTCAAAACGATTTTATCCTCAATTACGAACTTGGTAATCGGCCTCCGCTCATTATCAGTAGGTTTAAAGGGTGGTTTTCTGGCAGGAAAGATATCGGGAGCGTAAATTTTATATACATCCGACTGAAAAACATTCGCCCGCAATTCAAAAATGAATTTTCTAAGATTTTGATACCATAAGGGTGTATTTAAAAATAAAACCTCTTTTGAGGTAAACTGTCGGTGAACCTGATAAATCCGATTTTCAATAGACCTTTGATTTACGTCCAGGCTTGAACCAGCTTGTAATCTTTTAGCTTGCGAAGTTGGCCTTGACCATTCCTTTCTTGGTGGAAGCAATTTTTGTAGAAAATCGATTTCCTTTTGTCGAGCCTGATCATCAATAGTAAATCGGTTGTTGTTGCAGTATTTGTCGAGGTAAGAATTTTTATGAATGTAAAAGGCAATCTTGGCTCTATATATTATCAGGTAATCAACAATATTATGGAAATCAAAATAACCTTCAAACTCTTTCATTTAATAAAAAAAGGGGCAGCGGCTAAAGAAATTACTTCTGTTGATGTGGTTGGTTTAGAACCATGATTCCCAAGTTAAGGTTTCCCTTACGCATATTACCCTGCTGAAATAGCAGGGCGAGTTTTTATAAACTTCCGTAAAACAGTTTCGCTACCCCGTCAGTAAAATTATTACTTTTATTTCGCATTATGGTAGAGGATATTAAAGTAGGTTATTATATAAAACCCTTCCGTTCAGATTTTAAAACAGTGAAGTTGGCTTCTGTATTAAAAGCCTTTGGTTCGAATCATTTTGCTTCACTCAT
>JBBRHI010000471.1:0-3178 GCA_038222995.1 Bacteroidia bacterium
AACACTTCGAAAAAATACCCTAAAATTAAACCAATGAACTTCAATCCTGAAAACATACTGAGAGAAAACATTAAAAATTTAACTCCCTATTCCTCAGCAAGAGATGAGTATAAAGGCACGGAAGGCATTTTCCTGGATGCCAACGAAAACCCTTATGGTTCGCCGTTAAGCGCTGATTATAACCGTTACCCCGATCCTTTGCAAGTGCGTGTTAAAGAAAAAATAAGTATTTTAAAAGGTGTTTCGAAAGAAACCGTTTTTCTTGGCAACGGCAGTGATGAAGCAATTGATATTTTATTCAGGGCTTTCTGTGAGCCGGGGAAAGACGACGTTATTATTTGTCCCCCAACTTACGGCATGTATGAAGTATCTGCTAACATTAATAATGTAAACATTATAAAAGTGCCCTTAATCACCGAAACATTTCAATTAAACGTACCGGCCATTTTAGGATCCATAACAACCGGAACAAAATTAATTTTTATTTGCTGTCCCAATAATCCTACAGGCAATGAAGTTGCATGGCAAAGTATAAAAAAGATACTTGCATCATTTAACGGTATTGTGGTAGTGGATGAAGCCTATATTGATTTTGCGGGTTACGGCAGTTTAATACATGAAATTATAAATTACCCTAATCTCGTAATTCTTCAAACATTTTCTAAAAGCTGGGGGCTTGCCGGATTAAGGTTAGGAATGGCTTTCGCGTGTAAACAGATCATTGATGTCTTCAATAAAATAAAGCCGCCTTACAACATTAACAGTGTTTCACAAAACCTTCTTTCGGAGGCATTAGACAATAAATTAAAAGCAGATGCCCGGGTAAAAGAAATTATGTATGAAAGACGGATCTTAAGTTCCATACTGCCCGAATTTCCTTTTGTTACAAGGGTGTATCCCAGTGAAGCCAATTTTATACTCGTAAAAGTAACGGATGCATTACATCTGTATCAGTATTTAACTTCCCGCCACATTATTGTTAGAGACCGGAGTAAAATAGCACTTTGCGAGAATTGCCTGCGCATAAGCGTAGGAACGGCAGACGAAAATAAAAAATTAATAAACGCTTTAAAAGATTACACATGAAAAAAATATTATTTATAGACCGCGACGGTACTCTTATCTGGGAACCTCCTACTGACTTTCAAATTGACAGTTTTGAAAAATTTAAGTTCTTACCGGGGGTTATTACTTGGCTTGGTAAAATTGCCCGTGAGTTAGATTATGAATTGGTGATGGTAACCAACCAGGATGGTTTAGGAACAGATTCATTTCCTGAGGCTGCCTTTTGGCCGGTGCAAAATTTAATGATTCAGATACTTGAGAATGAAGGAATTTCGTTCTCGGAAATTTGTATTGACAAAACTTTTGAAAAAGATGATCAGCCCACACGCAAACCAAAAACAGGAATGCTTACAAAATATTTGCAAGGCAATTATGACCTGGCAAACTCCTATGTTATAGGTGACAGGATAACCGACGTAAAACTCGCGGTGAACCTGGGAGCTAAATCCATATTCATTAAAAACTATGATAAGCCGCACGGCTATGAAGATCTGATTTCAAAATCAGTCAGCACCTGGGAAGAGATTTACCGGTTTTTAAAATTACCGGAACGAAAGGCGAGCGTAACAAGGATAACAAAAGAAACAGATATCAGTATAACCTTGAATTTAGACGGTTCGGGAAAATCAGCTATATCAACAGGCTTGCCTTTTTTTGATCACATGCTCGAGCAACTTGTAAAACATGGAAATATTGATTTAACGGTTAGGGCAACAGGCGATTTACATATTGACGAACACCACACCGTTGAAGACACGGCTATTACCTTAGGTGAAGCATTTTTAAAAGCATTGGGAGATAAGCGCGGTATTGAGCGCTACGGCTTTTGTTTGCCAATGGATGATTGCTTGGCACAGGTAGCATTAGATTTTGGCGGGAGAAACTGGATTGTATGGGAGGCCGAATTTAAAAGGGAAAAAATTGGTGAGATGCCCACCGAATTATTCTTTCATTTTTTTAAATCATTCAGTGATGCCGCTAAATGTAATTTAAATGTGAAAGCAGAAGGACAAAACGAGCATCATAAAATAGAAGGAATTTTTAAGGCCTTTGCGAAAGCACTAAAAATGGCCATTAAACAAGATGCAACTAATATGACCTTACCAACCACAAAAGGATTATTATGAACACAGTCGTTTTAAAATATAATGCCGGTAACATTCAGTCTGTTCTGTTTGCACTGGAGCGTATAGGTATCCAAGCCATTGTTACGGATGATCCTCTCCTAATTCGATCTGCCGATAAAGTAATTATACCCGGTGTCGGGCGTGCAGATTCTGCTATGGCATACTTGCGCGAGCGTGAGCTCGATAAGCTTATTATTTCATTAAAACAGCCTGTATTAGGAATTTGCCTGGGCATGCAATTAATGTGTAATTATTCTGAAGAGGGAGATGCAACATGCCTTGAAATTTTTGATACGGACGTAAAATTATTTCTTACAGGTAACGGAAATGCGCTAAGCACGAACCATATGAAAGTTCCCCAGATAGGCTGGAACTCTATCACACACAAGGAATCCGGTATATTCAAGGAAATTCCTCAAAATAGTTATGTTTATTTTGTACATAGTTATTATGCGGGTATATCCGATGATACGGTTGCAGCCGCAAATTATATCCAAAACTATAGCGCAGCCCTTCAAAAAAATAATTTTTACGGCACGCAATTTCACCCCGAAAAATCGGCGGAGGCAGGGCAACTTATATTAGAGAATTTTATAAAACTATAATTATGAAGATTATTCCCGCCATTGATATTATAGACGGTAAGTGTGTAAGGCTTACGCAAGGCGATTATTCGCGAAAAACCATTTATAACGAAGATCCTTTAGAGGTTGCATTAAAATTTGAAGCGATTGGCGTTACCCGCCTGCACCTGGTTGATTTAGACGGCGCACGGTCAGGCAAGGCCGTCAACTATAAAGTACTTGAAGCAATGGCCCGCGAAACAACGCTTGAGATCGATTTTGGCGGAGGCATTAAAACAGATCATGATATTGAAACGGTTTTTAACTATGGTGCAAGTATGGCTACCGTAGGGAGTTTGGCGGTAAAAGATAACGCTTTATTTTCTTCATGGATACAAAAATACGGGGCCGGTAAGATCTTAT
>JBBRHI010000472.1:0-3167 GCA_038222995.1 Bacteroidia bacterium
AAAGATTATTTAACGAACGGCTTTTGGGCTATGAATAAAAGTGAAGAAGTGTATACCCCCAATTTAACGGCTACAATTATTAACCGTATTGAAGATGTTACCGCTAAAGTAATGAAAGGCGTAACGGCAACAAGCACCGAAGCAAAAACAGATTCTATTACCAGGGCAAACATTAAACTAATTGAAAAAGAAGCTGCTGCCGGTACTCAATACGATGCCTTTGTACGCCCTTTCTTTTACGGTAACGAATATTATTTATTTGTGGTAGAAACATTTAAAGATGTGCGTATGGTTGGCGCTCCGCCTTCTGCCATCGGTAAATTCGGCGGGGAAACAGACAACTGGATGTGGCCGCGTCATAATGCCGATTTTTCCGTGTTCCGTATTTATGCGAACAAAGATAATAAGCCCGCAGAATATAGCACAGACAATGTTCCTTACACACCAAAACATGTGATCCCCATTTCTTTAAAAGGATATAAAGAAGGCGATTTTACCATGGTGTATGGTTTCCCCGGAAGGACACAGGAATACCTGTCGAGTTACGCGGTTGATATGATCATGAACGAAAGCGATCCGTTAAAAGTATCACTCCGCGAAAAAAGATTAAACATTATGAGCGTAGACATGCGCCAAAGCGATGCGGTACGAATTGCTTACGCAAGCAAATATGCAGGCATTGCCAACTATTATAAAAAATGGATGGGAGAAATGAACGGCTTAAAAAAATATGATGCGGTTACCAAAAAACGATTATTCGAGCAACAATTTACAACCGCTATAAATGCAGATCCCGCAAAAAAAGAAAAATACGGTAACCTCTTCAGCCAATTCCAAAAAGTATATACCGAATATAAAATCCTAAACAAGCAGGTTGACTATTACAGCGAATGTTTAATGACGATTGAGGCTTTTGCTTATGCAAGAAATTACATAAGCTTAATAGCGGAGCTTAAAAAGAAGCAAAGAGGCCTCTCTAATACGTTTGACGGTACGTTGGCAGAATATAAAAAACTCGGTTTCTATAAAGGCTATAACCAACCTACCGATATTAAAATTTGTGAAGCTATGTTAGCCGAATACAGCAAAGGAGTGGCACAGGGCAATCGTCCTCCGGTGCTCGATTCATTTATCATTGCCAATAATAACAATGCAAAAAAAATGACGGAATTCTTGTTTTCGAACACAAGCTTTACGGATAAAACAAAAACCGAGGCAATGCTGAATGATCTTGAAAAATACCCGAACCTCTATGAAAGAGACCCCGTGTATTATATTACAAGTGCTATCCTTAAATATTATTCGGAGTCTGTGTTCCCGCAATTCCAGTACGATGAAAGAGAGATAAACGAACTGGAAAAGCTTTATATTAAAGGACAACAGGAAGTGATCAAAGATAAAAAGTTTTACCCCGATGCAAATTCAACGCTCCGCGTAGCTTACGGTAAAGTAGCAGGCTATAAGCCTAAAGACGGTGTCGAAAATAATTACTATACCACGCTCGACGGCATTATGCAAAAAGAAATTCCCGGGGATGAGGAGTTTAACGTACCGCCAAAATTAAAAGACCTTTATCTTAAAAAAGATTTCGGGCAATACGCTAACAAAGACGGGAAGATCCAAGTGGCGTTTACCGCAAGCAATCACACAACCGGCGGTAACAGCGGCAGCCCGGTATTTAATGCCAAAGGCGAATTAATAGGCACCAACTTCGATCGTAACTGGGAAGGCACCATGAGTGACATTATGTACAACCCTAACCAATGCCGCAACATTACTTTAGATGTACGCTACACGCTTTTCATCATTGATAAATATGCCGGCGCCGGTTATTTATTAAATGAAATGAAGCTGATGAAGTAAAGTAGCTGATACTTCTTGTAATTTTAATTAGAATGTGCGCTCCTGAATGAAATTTTAGTAGTAAAATTTTAATTATTTATCTCATCTATATTTAAAGCATTAAAAACAACAGTATCAACTTTTGAATATTTAATTAAAAAAGGGCCGTTGTCTTTGCTAGTATACATTAAACTTCCAAAATTAAATTTACTATTTATTAATTTTACCTTAGGCTTAGAAGTATTACAATAGTTTTGAATGAGTTCATCTGTAAACTGTTTCTCTGCTTTATTGCCGTACAAATTAATGAGTGAATATTTTACATTGTGTTTCGTGAAAAATTCATCTGCGGTTTTAACACAAGGCGTGCAATTTTTGGAGGTACATATTAAAACATATTTATGCACAGGTTTATCTGAAAAAATAAATACGAAATTTAATAGAAAAAAAATATTAATAATGGAATTCATATAAGCTATAAATTAAATTACTTTTTAGATTGAATAGTGATCGTTTCGCTTTGCGAATATATTTTTCAAAGCTTGTATTCGATTTTGGAATCATTTGTTTAAAATTAAATTGAATCAAATAACCTCTTTGGAAAAAATAAGTGGGTATTGACATTCTGAGATATGGGTTTATTTTCGATTGATTTACCTGTGGTGTTTTTGAGAAATTAAATTTATCATAAATAAAAGTATCATCATACGTACTTTTATATATAATTTCATTTTTTCTTACCGTTAAAAGATCAACAAATGAATTATTAAATTTCACACCATCTTTTATGACGGCTGATTTAATGCTATAATTTACAATAATGTCGGTATCATTTAAAAATTGCGTATTAATAATTCTTGGGGTAATGTTCAATTCTGATATAACCGAATCAAACGTTGTACTTTTTAAAATTTCAGGATTCAATATTCTTTTACTGCTATGGGAAATTCCTAAATCTTTGATGTAGCAAAATAATTTTTTTCCATTATTATTAAATAAATTAACTTCATAATTTAGGTTATCAGTGATAATGAAATTTTTACTATTCGCATCGTAATATCGATTTGCTGTTTTATCAAAAGAGGCAGAATTTGAACCCATGGTATCTACAAAAAACATATTTACAAAACCTGTATTTAAATTTAGTATATATGCTTTAATCTTTTGGTCTTTGATTATTTTAGCGCGATAATCTAAAAGTACTACAGAGGAATCAGTTATCGAGAAAAAAGAATTAAATTCGATTGAATCACTCACATTTAAATATCTCTCGTAGCTGCAAGAAATATTTTTTTCTTTAAAAAAATAAAATGTATTACTTTCAT
>JBBRHI010000473.1:0-3165 GCA_038222995.1 Bacteroidia bacterium
CGATGTTGCACCAAACACTTCTAAAGAGGGCCGTGATTGTTTTGTAAATACCATCCCTGTAATAAAGCCCGTTAAAGTTATTAGAGGTAATGATTTTAAACCTACTTCGTAACATTGATTAATAACCTCACGAAGATGAACAGGTGCCTTTACTGCTTCTTTAAAGAATTTGCCAATAAACCTATATGCTTTATTTACTCCTATAAAATAGCCATCGACATTTTTTGAGAATAAAAATTGTTTCGGATGTTGGTCAATCATAAACGGGTTTTAGTGAAAACAGTAATGTATTAAGAATATAATGCCATAGCTAAAAACAGTAGTTGGGTAATAAAATCCCCATTAATAATTCATAGATCCATTGTCTTTAACGCTAACTTCCAAAAACACTAATTAAAGTATTTATTTATACATTGGAAGCAAGAGTTCTACGGAACTCATAAGCTCACATGATGTTATTATTATAGCAAGATAACAGTTCAATGACAAACGCAAATAGTTAAAAAAAGGAATTAACTATGCTCTGAGTTGTCATGTTGCCTTCCTTGAATCATAAGATTCGAAACATGAATTTAGTAATAGAAGTAATAACTGTTACTGCAAAATAAAAGCCTTTAAGGTGAAAAGATTTAAATAAAAAAGGAAGCTATATGCTTCCTTTTTTTGTCGGGGTGGCCAGATTCGAACTGACGGCCTCCACGTCCCAAACGTGGCGCGATACCGGGCTACGCTACACCCCGAACTTCTCAAATAAAATTTGAGAGTGCAAATATAATAAAATTTTCAAATCCAAAAACTATTTTATAAAAAAAAGGCGTTTAAAATTTAAACGCCTTTTTAAAAGATTAAAAAAAACTATTATTTAGCTACAACAAATTTGTTTGTAATTGTTTTTGTATTACCTGCTTTTACTTGGTAAAAATACATACCGTTACTTAAACTGCTTAAGTTCAAATCAACAGTATTTGTGCCTGAATTACCTGATACACCTGTTGTATAAACAACTTGTCCAACATTATTTAAAATGGTAACATCTATTTTAGCGTTATCACTTAAAGTAACTTCTAAAGTAGCATTGGTTGTTGCAGGGTTAGGATAAAATTTCATACCTGAAACAGCTGATGACTGCTCTTTAATACCTACACCTAAGGCACATGCTCCAATTTCAGTAACAGGGAATTTAAAGTATACAATGTCGTTATTATTAACACCGGCAACGTTATCACCTTCATCCTTGTTATCTCCGGGATTAGTTCCAGGAATCCCGTTACCCGGACCTAAATCTCTTTGATAAATTAAATGTACGTTTCCGTCAACTCTTTTAGCCATTGAACCCAATACACCTTCGTATACTGCTCCACCCGGTGAACCTACAATATCGCAAGGCTCTGTCCAGGTTACACCACCGTCTGAAGATTTAATAACATACTCATGTCTTACCAATTTCTCAGGGTTAACTAATGACATTAAGCTATCTACAACAGATGAATATGCTAAATACATCACGTTAGAAGCATCGAATGCTACGCTTGGGAAAGATGTTAGTGAATTACCCCATAAGCCAAATGAAAAATTACCGCTTACTGAAGGAGTTGGAAAGAAAATAGTGCCTTGTTGTCCTAAATCCTGGATAGCTGCCACTAAAACACCGCCTGTATCTGTATTTGCCTGAAAACCTTCTTTCCACATCATTAAACCGTCTGTTCCCGGGAAATAGCTGCTGCTGCCGGGTGTTGTACAAAGTACTCTCTGACGTCCGTAAAATACATATGCTTTATTAGTATTATCCAACCCAACGCTAAATGTACCATCATTTGTATCTAATGTATCAGCAACATTATCTCCGTTTGCATCAGAAATGGTAGTAGCTGTATTCCATTTTGTAATAGGGAATTTTAAAACGGTTGTAGCGGTCCATGTAACACCTCCGTCTGTTGATTTAGTTAAAACTAAATCTTTTCCTGAATCACCTGCAACAATTGCAACAGTGCTTCCTTTAGCAGCGATCGCATAAGAATCTCCGCCAAAACCAAGAAATTTAGTGTTATCCAAACCTGTAGGAATAACATTGGCGATATCCCAAGTTACACCTGCATCTTTTGAACGTGAAAAACAAACAGCACCGTTTAAGCCCTGATACATTGCTGCACCGGCTGTAGTGGTTTGTGAAGTAACTGAAATAGTATAAATGGTATCGCCGGCAGATACGGCGCGAGGCCAAAAATTTCCACCGGCAGTAGCTGAAGCAATGGCCGTAGGATAACTCTCTGTCCATGCTCCTGTTCCTTTAGTTGGTCTTTGAGCTAATTTTAATTTACTTACACCACCGTCATGAGATAAAATTAATTCTTTACCTGACCTTGTTTCTATAATATTACCCCAGCCTACGCGGGTTGTTTCAACTCGTGTTGTTGGAGCTGGAGACCATGTTGTACCGTTATAATAAGCATAACCGGTACCCCTGTTAGGATATGTATTATCGCCGCCTGTTGCGTCCATTGTCCATACAGCAGCAATACTTCCGTCTGCATTCACAACAATTCTATCTCCTACACTGCTGTTACTTTGTAAATCATAATATGTTTTTCCTATTACACCCTGTGTAACTGCCGCAGTCCTTTCTATACTTACCGGCTTTTTAATCGGGTTAACTGTACTTACAGTTTTAGTGATCGCTTGAGGATCAATTTTAATTTCATTTTTCGGGATAGCCATGTTGGCTATACGAGCAGGAATACGATTGGATTTTTGCAAAACTTGCTTAGAAACTTGCGCGCTAAGCAATCCTGAAATCATAATTCCTGTTGTTAAAAGTACTTGTTTTTTCATGTCTTTAATTTTTTAATTGAACAACGTAATCACAAACTTAACGAAAAATTAATACAAATTTAAATATTTAACAAGAATTCTTTCTACAGAAAATTTACAAGTTTCTCTAATTTAATGCCTCTAGAGCCTTTGATGAGTACAGTTTTATCCAGTATACCTTGATGTTCTAAATACATACCGGCCTCTTCACTTGTAATAAAAAATTTAAATGAAGTATATTTGCTTTTAAAATTTGAAAACAATTCGCCTACCAATAAAACGTCCTTTGCTTTTAAATGCACGGCGTGTTTTAATATAGCTTCATGCTCATATTCAGAATAAACACCAAGCTCAAGC
>JBBRHI010000474.1:0-3157 GCA_038222995.1 Bacteroidia bacterium
AGCAAAGGAATACGAACATCAATTAAATAAACAATGAACAAAATCGCTGTTATAGGATGCGGAAATATGGGGCTCATATATGCCAATTCTTTTTTAAGGTATAAAATTACCACCAAAGAAAATTTAGTGTTGGTTGAAAAAAATGAGGCGCGTCAAAAAGTATTGTCTGAACTGCATATCGGTGAAGTAGTAACGATGAACAGCCGCCTTATTAAAGACTGTAATATCATCATACTTGCCGTTAAACCCCAGGATTTTAAGGCACTTGCTCCGGAGCTGAAAAATGTCATTAATAAAAATGGCGTCGTACTGTCTATCATGGCAGGCATTGAAATCGCATTTTTACAAAGCGAATTGAACCATAAACTTATTGTGCGCGCCATGCCTAATTTACCGGTTGAGATCAGTATGGGTATGACCGCCTTTACGGCGTCTGCGGAATTAATACATGATCAGATTATGTTAGTGGAAAATTTATTATCAACCACAGGGAGAACATTATATTTAAAGGAAGAAGAACAACTAAACGCCGTAACCGCATTAAGCGGCAGCGGCCCTGCTTATTTTTTCTATTTTATGAAAAGCTTAATTGATGCCGGCATCCATTTAGGGTTGGATGAACATGTAGCGTCTATTTTAGCCAAACAAACCATGCTTGGCTCTTTTCATTTAATTAATAACGGGCAAAAAACGTTGGATGAATATATCGCTTCCGTTACCTCTAAAGGAGGGACTACAGAGGCGGCTTTAAAAATATTTGAGGAGCATAACATGGATCATATTATTGTGCAGGCTATTAGTCACGCAGAAAAGAGAGCCAAAGCATTAGCAATTAAATAATAATTACATTTGTAGTATGGATAATTCAACGGAACAAGGGGTAAGCCCGAGAAAAAGTAAATGGAGAAAAAGATTAATCATTTTCTTTTTAAGCATTATTGTTTTATTTATAGCCTTTGTATTTATATGCGGCATGTCATATTCTAACGGTGCACGAACCGGTGTGGTTATTAAGGCATCACACAAAGGGTTTTTATTTAAAACCTATGAAGGCGAATTAAACCTCGGCGGTATTTCTGAAGGCGATGGTACCATTATGCCTAACCGCATTTGGAAGTTTACTATACCGAGAAATGATACAACGGTTTACGGCAAGATCATCAGGTCGCAAGGGAAACATGTAAGACTTTATTACGATGAGGTTTTAAAAAACTTTTTCTGGCAGGGAGAAACAGATTACAGGGTGAGTAAAGTTGAGATCGTAAATTAACGGCATAAAAAAAAGGAACAGTAAAATACTGTTCCTTTTTTATTTTTTAAAATGCTTGAATTATTTTCCTTCAATCCAATTAGTAATTTCGGAATCCATCGGTTTTACCGAAGACGGTAGGTATTTTACCAAGTTTCCTTTTTCATCAATTAAAAATTTATTAAAGTTCCATTTTACGGTTGCATCCAGTACGCCATTCTGTGCCTTTGATGTTAGCCATTGATAAACGGGACTTGTAGAGATGCTTACTTTTTCCATCATCGGAAATGTTACACCATAATTTTTAGTGCAAAAGGCTTTAATGTCAGTACTTGTGCCGGGTTCCTGTCCGCCAAAATCATTACAAGGAAACCCAACGATCACAAAATTCTTTGAGCTGTATTTTTCATACAATGCCTCCAAATCCTTGTATTGTGGAGTATACCCGCACTCAGAAGCTGTATTAACAATTAATACTTTTTTGCCCTTTAAGTCGGCAAAATTAAAATCTTTTCCTTCCAGAGTTTTTACTTTAAACTCATGCAGGTTTTTTGTGCCCGATGTTGTAAATGCCATGGTAACTGCCGCTAATGCTATAGTGAATAATTTTTTCATTTTAATAATGGTTTGATTACTAACAAATATAGTTTAATTCAATTTAAAAACCGGCAATTTATTCCTAAATTTGTGCCGCCTTGCAAACCGCACAACATATTGTGAAACCCGACACTATTTCTTATAGTAAAGTTCAATCGCTGTTTAAGCTTACAAAATTCACCTTATCGGCATTAGTCGTATTTTCGGCTGTCATTACTTATTTTACGGTAGCCGAAGCATATACCTGGCAACAGGTTATGGCAATTTGTGTTGGAGGCTTTTTAGTAACGTCAGCGGCCAACGGCTTTAATCAAATTATTGAAAAAGACCTTGATAAATTAATGAACAGAACCAAGCTCAGGCCTTTACCGACGGGTAATTTATCGGTAACCGAAGCTTTTGCATTTTGTACTGTTTGCGGTGTTTCAGGTACCATTTTATTATGGGTGTTCACAAATCCGTTGAGCGGTATTGTTGGATTTATCTCTATAATTTTATATGCATTGGTTTACACACCTTTAAAAAAAGTAACTCCTTTTTCTGTCTTTATAGGCGCATTCCCCGGCGCATTCCCAACGTTAATAGGCGCTGTTGCTGCTACAGAGGGCTTTGGCCATGTTACTTTTTTTGCATTGTTATTATTCTTTATCCAGTTTTTCTGGCAGTTCCCTCACTTTTGGGCCATTGCCTGGGTAAGTCATGATGATTATCAACGCGCCGGTTTTTTTATGCTCCCATCCAAAGGCGGGCGTGATAAAATAACCAAGTCCCAAATCTTAATTTATACTCTGTCGTTATTTCCTATTGCCCTTACACCTTATGTATTTGGTTACTCCGGCTGGATCTCGGCAGCTATTGTAAGCTTTATGAGTTTTTTATTTTCATACCAAGCGTATAACTTATACAGAACCGGCAGCATTGAAGCTGCCCGCAAATTAATGTTCGGTTCCTTTATTTATTTACCGATTGTGCAATTAACATTAATGCTCGGACACAAATTTTTATTATAATATCATGGAAGAAACCTATAAACCAAGTCCCACCTATAAAGCAGAGCTTGCTGCTGCCAAGCGCAAAGCTTCGAAACCATTATTATGGATCGGCATTATCAGCATTGTGATGTTATTTGCCGGATTAACCAGTGCCTATGTGGTAAGGGCTGATAACGGAAACTGGTTGTTATTTAATTTGCCGAACGCGTTCTTTTTAAGTACGGCATTAATTATTACAAGCAGCATTACATTGTTCATGTCGCTGCAAATGGCAAAACGAAATAACAAGGCAGGCGTTATTATTGGCGTATTATTAACG
>JBBRHI010000475.1:0-3156 GCA_038222995.1 Bacteroidia bacterium
ATGTGAGGTTGGGGTAATTATAAAAAATGGAATCGATTTATCCTGCAAAAAGTTATTGGTTCTGGATAATTCTTTTGAGAACATCTCATAACGTACAGAAGCAATATCCTTATCATCAGGCGTATCGTTCTCATTATAAAAATACACCATTTTTTTATTCAGTTCATCCACATAGCCATCTAATCCTACTGCATAAATCTCTGACGCTCCCATTAGTTGGGCCAATACAATAGCCGATATAGATACATTCGGATAAATACAACATTGAGTTGTATTTTCTAAAACAGCAGTATTATCGACTTCTACGGTTTCCAAGTCAAAATAATCACATTGTTCAAAACCGGCATCTTTCACAATATCTTTTCCGAAAAATGAAGGCAGCAAAAGCTTACTTTTTTTGTTGATATGCGGAGCATATTTTTGAAACCTTTTTCTATTAATGAATAAATGATAATCGGGAACGATTGTATCCTGCAAAAAATTCACGCCGATAGTAACGGGTTTTTCTATGTCAATAAATTCTTGTATTTCTTTTTTATAAGTTAACAGAGATGGGCCGTTTGCAACAATCAGGATCTTCCGGCCTTTATGCGCCTTTTTAAATTTAAAATCATTTACTTTGAAAATGTCATGGGCAGGAATGATCTTAAATTCCTCACTTGCTTTTTCAACGATGTCTCTTGCGTTTTCTTCTGTTAGCGGCGTATAAAAACGCTCTCCCATTACTTTATTTAATTCTTTAAGAGAAAAAGAGGTAGGGCATTTTTCTTTAATGATGTTGGCTGCGTTCCAAATCTCTTCAATAGTATACGTGTTACGTTCAAATAAATTATCTACATAATACGGGTGTATATTAGCAAGGCCGCCTATTAAGGCTTGCGTGCTGTATCCCCATTCAATTTTTTTAAATATCGGGTAAAAATACCGTTCAATCACTTCTAAATACGGAAGTGTGTTGTACTGTTTATATCCTTCTTTTTCCAAATACCCTAATAATATTTCTATTGGTAAATTACCTGCGCCACGGCCCATTCCGTAAATGGAGGCGTCAATAAAGGTTGCGCCTGATTCGATAGACTTAAGGGAGTTCGCAAAAGCCATTTGAAGATTATTATGACTATGGAAACCTACTTCATTAAATCCGATTTCTTTTAATTTATTTACAAAAAACGGTATATCCGAAGGCGTAAATCCTCCAAAGCTATCCGCAAAATAAATAGAGCCGATAAGGTGTTTGTTTTCCCAATTTTTTAATTGTTGATATTGTTCATCCGTAATTTCCGAAGAAGCCATTAAATTCATATATACCAAATAGCCTTTGCTATGCAATAATTCAATGAGTTTAAAGGCACGTTCATATTCGTATGGGTATGCTGCGACCCGAACTCCGCTTATCGGTGTAAGGGCAGGATCACAATCGGTAAATTCAACGGCATCTGAAGTATTGGCATTGACCATTACCAATAATTTACATTTCTCATTTGCTTCAACCAATGAAAACAAAAAATCATCTTTGCAATAACCGTAATCTCCCAAACCCGGATGTGAGTACGGAAAACGGTATCCGATCTCAAAAAAATCGACCCCGCCTTTAAGAGCGGCATAGTAAGCCACTTTCACAGCAGTGTGATCAAAATCCCAATTGTTTAAATGCCCGCCATCCCGAATAGTACAATCTATGATCTTCATAACATTTTTCAAAAAAAGTAATTACTAAACTTTAAATAATGGTTGATGAAGCGTAAATTAGTTATTATTTGATTGCGATCAGCAACTATGCTTTGAAATCTACACCAAAAACAGCTAATAAACCGACTTGCTCAACTACACAAAGCTAAATTTTATTTTGTCAATAATGCTATATTTATTAAAAAAAATTGATCGTTTCTCAAATGTATTAAGGCTGAACTTTTTTAAACTTGAAGAAGCTTAATGCAAGTAATCCTATAAGAATTACGATGGCGATTATTGAAATTAACATTCCCTTTTTCATTAAACGCGGTTCGAATTTTAACTCAATGGTATGATCTCCTTTTTGAACTATTAAACCTGTTAAACCACTGTTTATTCTTAATAATGTAACTTCGGCATTATCAAGTTTCGCACTCCACCCTTCATCGAAAGGAATGGAAAAGAAAACCACTTTTGTAGCTTTTAAATTGATAGTTCCCGTAATATGACTTTCTTTAAAGGAAGTAATGGTAACCGAATCTTTCCTGAGCTCTTTTGTAAGTTTAGCATATTCATCGAACGAAAATTGTTGTGTGGTATCTTTAAGATCAAAATGGTTGATGCCGCTAAATTCATTGGCCTGCTCATCATCATATACACAGCCTTTAAGAAGGTACAGATCTTTTTGAAGATTATTCAGCAACTTAAATGTTTTAAGATCCAACGTTTTATCATAAGCAAAACCAAATGGAAGCGCGTACCGGTTCCTGAATACTTTTACGTCACCGAATTTATTTATAGAGTCATACCCGAAACCTTGTAAGTAATTATCAGGTCGTTTACTTAACCAATACTTACCGCTAGCCATTGAAAACAGTAAAGGACGCTCTACCAGCCCTTTTGCCCAACGTGTCGAATTTTCATCTTTAGGGTCAATGATAGTAAGATCACCTAAAAATTTGATATAATTTTTTTGATTGAAGGAATGGTATGAGGATGTTCCATAAAAGCCCTGGGCCTTGGCATCGTTAATACTCGAATGCATCGCTAACCCGGAGCTGTAATCTTTTTGAACCCTGTAAAATGTTTTATCAATACTTTTTATGTACTCAAGAGCATCTGTTGTATAATCGTTATAACCTACTCTTTCAGTGAGTTCTCTTTTATACATGACATCGCGCTTACTGATGCCGGAGTTTGCAAAAAATATAACCTCAATAAAGCAGGTAATGATCAGCCCTGTTTTTGCAAGATGTGCCCCGGAAGATTTACTTGATAGTAAGTATAATAAAGCACTGTATATTAAAATTAAAAAAGTGGCAAAACCCCTTAATTCAACGCTAACAGCTGTTTTAAACTGTGCAGCGGGTGTATATAATAAAAATAATAAAAACAAGCCTGTAGCTATTAATACAATTTTATTGATGTTTCCATTTTGCTCTATATATGAAATAGCCTTAGTTGTAAAAAACAGCAACCACAAAA
>JBBRHI010000476.1:0-3155 GCA_038222995.1 Bacteroidia bacterium
CATTAATAAAAAAGTATATGAGATCATTAAAAACATTATGGATGCCGGCGGCTTTGGCATCGGTGTGGTTTCTGCCGACGGTAAGTCATTAATTTTTCCGGGATATATAGAAGATGGCATTGTATTGGGATCATCGGGCTACGACCTGGGTGATTCAAATCGTTTAGCTACCGTATGTTTTAATAAAGAAATAGAGATTGTTATAAATGATAACCAACTCGAATCAGGTAAATATATTCAAAAAGTGCTTAAGCCTGTAGTAGGCCAATCTGTAGAATCTATTATTTATTTACCGCTTAAAATTAACGATAAAAAATTAGGTGTATTAACAGTTCAAAGCTTTAATAAAAACGCGTATGATGAATACCGGGTAAACTTAGTTAAGAACCTGGCGGTATATTGCGCGATAGCCATTGAGAATGCAACCCTTTACGAAAAGCTGGAAGAAAGGGTAAGGGACAGGACCCAAAAAGTAACGGAGCAAAAAGTGCAGTTAGAGAGGGCTCAGGAAACAACCCGCATGTTAAATGTAATCGGTCAGCAAATTATTTCGGATGTTGACTTTAATTCTATTTTTCAGAAACTCCATGAAAATGTAGGCAAGCTCATGAATGCCGATTGTTTTAGTGTAAGGATCTATAATAAAGATAAAAGGGAGATAGAATATAAATATTCTATGGAGCGGGGTAAATTAAAAACACCGCTTTCCGTATCAATGGATGATATTGATAATTATTCGGTATGGTGCGTTACAAATAATAAAGAAATATTTATCAATGATAATTTGACTGAATATTCTAAGTATACAAAAAAAATTGTCGTGCCTTCGGGTGAAATGACAAACTCCTTATTGTTTTGTCCTTTAACCATTGGTGATAAAGTTACGGGTGTTATTACAGTACAAAGCTTTGAAAAAAACGCATATACGCCATTTCACATGGATGTATTACAAACATTGGGAACCTATACTGCTATTGCATTGGAGAATGCACACCTTATTGAGCACTTGGAAGAAAAAGTAGAAGCAAGAACATCGGAAGTGGTAGCACAGAAAGAGCAGGTAGAAAAAAGTTTTAAAAACAATAAACTGTTAAGTGAAATAGGGAAAGAAATCGCTTCTACACTTTCAGTAAATGAAATTATTTCAAAAGTATACGAAAGGATCAATAATTTAATGGATGCAACTGTTTTTGGTATTGCCTTGTATCGCCCCGAAAACGATGATCTTTTCTTTTCCGGATCTATGGAAAAAGGAGAAAAACTGCCGGATTTTGCGTTTAGCTTAAAAGATGAAAGAACAGCAACACTTTGTTTTTTGAATTGCCGGGAGTTTGTTATAAATGATTGGGAAGCAGAATATAGCCAACATGTACAAAATTCTTATAACGCGGTAGAAGGGGAAAATCCTGAATCCATGATCTATTTGCCATTAGTATCTAAAGGAAAAACTATTGGGGTAATTACCGTACAAAGTTTTGAAAAACATATTTATAAAGATAATCACCTTGATATCTTAAGAAGCCTTTCGGTATATGTAGGGAGTGCCATTGAAAATGCTAATTTATACAAAGGCCTTGAAGACCGTGTACAGGAAAGAACAAAAGAAGTAACCCGCCAGAAAGAGGAAATTGAAAAGTCTCACGAAAACACGCGCTTACTCAGTGAAATAGGCCAGCATATTATTTCAAATATTAATTTTGATTCCATCTTCGGTAAGTTGCACGAAAATATAAGCAAGCTGATGAATGCCGATTGTTTTGGGGTACGGATTTACGATCCCAGAACAAATGAAATAGAATATAAGTATGAGATCGAAAACGGAGAATTGTTAGAGCCACTAACCATTTCAATGGATAACGATGATAATTTTTCGGTATGGTGCGTTAAAAACAAAAAAGAAATATTTATTAACGATAACGTAAACGAATATCACAAATACACTACCAAAATAGTAGTTCCAACGGGTGATATGCCAAGCTCCTTATTGTTTTGCCCGATGATGATCGGCGAAAAAGTAATTGGTGTGATTACCGTACAAAGCTTTGAGAAAAATGCATATACGTCGTTGCACATGAATATTTTAAAAACGCTTGGAACCTATACAGCCATTGCTTTAGAAAATGCAAGCCTGGTTGAGAATTTAGAAGATAAAGTAAGCGAGCGTACTAAAGAAGTAGTTAAGCAAAAAGAAATTATTGAAGAAACAAATAAGCATATTACAGACAGTATTAAATATGCGAAACGGATCCAGGAAGCATTTTTACCTTCGGAAGAAACGGTAACCACTTTATTAAAGGACGCTTTTATTTTATATAAACCAAAAGATATTGTAAGCGGCGATTTTTACTGGATCGAGAAAAAAGAAAATAAAATTTTATTTGCCGTTGTAGATTGTACCGGCCATGGGGTTCCCGGCGCCTTTATGAGTATAATAGGTTTTAACGGGCTTAACCAGATCGTTAACGAATACAACTACACTAAGCCTTCCGAAATATTAACGCATTTAAACAAAAACATAAGCGACACGCTCCGTCAAAAAGTGGAAGACTCTAAGATTCGCGATGGTATGGACATTGCTATTTGTTCTATTGATCTGGATAATAATACACTTGAATTTGCCGGCGCTTTCAGTCCTTTATTTATTGTAAGAGACGGAGAGGTATTAAAGACGAGAGGTGACAAACACCCGATCGGTAACTTTGTAGGTGTGCAAGATTTTGAATTTACCAATCACCAAATAGACCTTTTACCGAATGATAAAATTTATATTTTTTCTGACGGCTTTGTAGACCAGTTCGGCGGCCCGGGCGGAAAAAAGTTAAAATATAATGCTTTCCGTAAATTACTGATTGATAATTACGAAAAGCCGATGCCGAAACAAAAAGAAGCAATCGATACTTTTTTCGAAGAATGGCGCGCAGGCTATGAGCAAATTGATGATGTGTGCATGATCGGCGTTTCTATATAAAGGATCGCATGAATAAGTTCATTCTCATTCATTTATTTTTTTTGACATCCATAGTCTCTTATTCTCAATCGTACAAGCAACTTTGTGTTAATTTTAAGACATTTCAGGAGCAGGGTACTACCGATAAATTATTTGAAACAGGTAGCGCTCTTATTAAAAATCATCTCACTCAATTATTAAAAGACCC
>JBBRHI010000477.1:0-3138 GCA_038222995.1 Bacteroidia bacterium
TATGACCGGTGCGGCTGAGCTCATGCAATAAATAATTAACTGTAGGCATTTAGTTATTTTAAAAAAAGTGCCAAAGGCTTCAAAATTATAAATTTTATCTTTGCAAGGGTAAAAGCAACGCGCAATTTTTAAACAATGGCAAAGAAGATCATTCCGGAACAGAATCTTGTACTGGAGTTAACCAATGAATTGAGGGGCTTTAAAGCGCCCCAACTTGCGCGGTATGTGCTTGAACACTCGCTTATGGCCGAACTTGTAAAGCTGTGCCTGTCCAAAGAAGCGTTACTGAGCAGCCGTGCCATGTGGGTGCTGAGTTGGTGCAGCCAATTAAATGATGAAAGCATTATGCCATATCACGATGCCCTTATTGAAAACCTGGAGGCAAAAAACCTTCATAAAGGAGTTATACGAAATACGCTGCGATTGTATCAGTACAGGCCCGCCCCCGAAAAATACAGGGCTTTTTTACTCGATACTTGTTACACCTATATAAAAAACCCTTCGGAAGCCATTGCTGTAAGGGCTTTTGCTATAACGGTTGTTTATAACATTTCAAAACCTTACCCGGAGTTGTTGCATGAACTCTAGCAGGAGATGCATCATTTACCTTTACCGGAACAAAAGCCCGCCATACGTTCACGCATTAAAAATACCCTGGGGCAAATTCAGAAGCTTAAGAACTAATTAAAGTGTATAAGCGCTGATATGGGCGATAGTAGTATTATAATCCCTTACCAGTTCTTCTATTACTTCTTTTACAGGTTGTATCTTATCGATTAAAGCCGACACCTGTCCTATTTCCAGTTCGCCTTCTACCAAGTCGCCTTCAAACATGCCTTTTTTTGACCGGCCATGCCCTAATAAAGCGCTCAGCTCTTCCGGCCCGGCACCTTTTTTCTCAAGTGCTTCTACCCGGGTATAAAAATCATTCTTTATAAGCCTTACCGGTGTCAATTGTTTCAGGGTTAAAGCAGTATCGCCTTCTTTAGCGTCCACCACCGAATGTTTAAAATTAAGGTGTGCCGACGATTCATGCGTTGTAACAAACCGGCTGCCTATTTGTACACCGTCTGCGCCTAACGCAAACATCGCAGCTATGGCCTGGCCTGAGCCAATACCGCCTGCTGCAATAACAGGTAGTGTTACTGCCCTCCTTATTTTAGGGATCAGCACGAGGGTGGTTGTTTCTTCGCGCCCATTGTGGCCGCCCGCTTCAAAGCCTTCAGCAACAATGGCGTCAACGCCTGCCTCTTCACATTTTAAGGCAAACTTAACGTTACTTATGGCATGCACTACGGTAATGCCCCGGTCTTTTAAATGTTTGGTCCAGGTTTTAGGGTTTCCGGCCGATGTAAATACAATTTTAACACCCTCTTCTATAATTATTTTTATATGGTCCTCGATATTGGGGTATAATAACGGCACATTAACACCAAAAGGATTGTTAGTAGCTTGTTGACATTTTTTTATATGCTCCCTCAATACTTCAGGATACATAGAACCCGAGCCTATTAAGCCGAGGCCTCCCGCGTTTGATACGGCTGACGCCAGTTCCCAGCCGCTGCACCAAATCATGCCGCCTTGTATAATTGGGTACTTTATGTTAAATAATTGGGTTATAGTGTTCATTTGGTATTATTTTTGGTATAAAGTTAAAGATTTTATTATTTTTGTGTGCTAATCTCAGTTTTTGTAATGAAAAAAATAGTTATTTTATTTTTAATCTTATTGTTCACTGCTAATTTAATTCAGGCGCAACGTCGTTTGGATTACGGGATTAACATAGGTGTTTCCAATTACTTGGGAGACATTGGAGGTAAAGAAAAAACACGCCGTGATTTTGTGGCAGATATGAAGCTTGCTAAAACCCGCTGGAACTTCGGCGGATTTGTACGTTATAAGATAAAACCAAAAATTTCCCTTAAACTGGCTTTAGATTATTTACGGTTGGAGGGTGATGATAAATTATCCACTAATCCTGCCCGTAACGCCCGTAACTTAAACTTCCGTAACGATATGTACGACTTGGAATTAACAGGCCAGTTCTTTTTTTATGAAGATAATGACCTTGGAAATACGTACCGTTACAAAAATGGATTCAGGGCCTATGCTTTTGCAGGGATAGGCGGTTTCTATTCAAACCCGAAAGCACTGTACAATGGCTCTTATGTAAAACTTCGCCCGTTGCAAACGGAAGGTGTGGCTTATAAACCCATAGGTTTAGCTATACCCGTAGGTTTAGGTTTTTACTTTACATTTGAAAAAAAGCACCGCATTGGTTTTGAAATAAATTACCGTACAACGTTTACCGATTATTTGGATGACATAAGCGGAAACTACGCCGATCCTTCCGGTATGACTTCTACGGGAGCCGCTTTATCTAATCGCACACCCGAGCTAACCAATCTTGACCCTGCTTTTGCAAAAAACTTCGGTTATGATAACAATAACAGCGCCGGTAACAAACGCGGTGACAAAACGCATAAAGATGCTTACATGACGATGAGTTTAAGTTACAGTTATGTATTAAAAGGCAAATCAAGTTTCTACCGCGGCCGTTACGGTAATTTCTTCGGTCATAAAAGAGGAAGGGTTCGCAAGATCAGGGCAAAGTTCTAAAACGATTCGAATTGACAACACATTAAAAACCCCCGGAGTACGCACTCCCGGGGTTTTTTTTTAGTGTAATAACGGTTATTCTTATTACAAACAGACAAATTTTAAAACTCAAATGTGAATTTAGTGTTTAAAATGCATTGGTAGCGCTGCTTCGGTTAATTTGATTTATTATTGTAAATTTATTTTTTTAATTATTTAGGTTACCGCTCTAAAGGTTATATGCAAAAGCAAAACACCTATTTAGGGGGGATAAAACGCATTAATTTAAACAACTAAAATACACAAGCCATGAAAAACAATTTATTAATCGCAGCATTAATTTTATGTACTTCGGTCGCAATCGGACAAACTAAAAACCACAGATACGGAATTACATGCGGTGGTTTAATTCAACAATACAATGGAAATTTGGGCAATAGTTTTTTTAAATTTAATACGACTTGCTTTGCCGGTGTAACTACTAACTTTGGGGTTTATTTAAATAAGTCATTTGATTTTAATGTTGGCGGATCAATTGGA
>JBBRHI010000478.1:0-3131 GCA_038222995.1 Bacteroidia bacterium
TTATGCGCCTGATAGCAGCGGAGGTTTGCTGTTTGATATTAAAGATCGTCTTATTCGTAAATTAGATGAACTGAATACGGATCAAGTTTTTGAATTCGTTAAAAATAAATTAGAAGACCCGGGTACCGATAAATCGTATCTCCCCACATACGCAGGTTATATGGCAGATTTAAAAACTAAAACGTCTTATGAATTATTGAACCGTTTTTTAAGTAAACAGCTTGCACATGTAAGCGATTATTATTCTGTTTTTTATAAGGCGAAGGATTCATTGAACCTGGCAATGATCCTTTTTCCAGCTGTTGCAGAAGGTTTCAGTAAAGATACAAGTGAAAATTACTCGCTTGCGGTACTTACTAAAGCCTTATTGGATAGCGGTTTATTGAAGTACGATGTTATTAAACCCTATGAAGCAAATTTGATAAATTTATCGCAGAAAGACCGGTATCAAAAAACAGATAAAAAACACATTTTCAATTCTTATTCCGGTGATACCTTTTTATCTATTTTAAACTATTCTCCCGATAGGGCAATCATTTATGATCATTTCAGGCAACTGAGCACAAGTAAAAATATATGGTGTGCCTATTATGGTGCTTACTATTTATTAAAAAATAATCAGGATGTAAATAAAAAACTTATTCAATCTTTTGCTGAATATCCATATCTAAGAACGTATTTATTTAATGATTACAGTGCGATTAACAAATTGGAGCGTTTTCCCGCAAAATATAAGAACCAATTGAGTTTTGCCGAAGCCGATCTCTATACCTATGGATATGATATGGATGAGATTGAATTAGATAAATTAAAATTCGTTAAGAGCATAAATATTAAACATAAAGGAAAAGAGGCACAAATTTATATATTTAAAATTTCATACGATGACAGTAAAGAATCATATACGGGTTTTACAGGTCCTTACTACACAGGGGATAAACTAAATATTAAAGCTGACAGAACAGGCATTTATTATGAAGAAGAGTATGTAAAAGGCGCAGAAGAATTATATTATCAAAAATACTTGGAGACTTATTATAAAGACTGATTTTAATGAATTGTTATCCTGTTTAAGGATCTCTAAACCTTATATCCTGCCTTCTCCACCGGATACGCATTAAACGTTCCTATAGCTTTGGCAATTATAATATTGTTTCGATTAGTACATATAATATCGCCGCTAGTAATAATTAAGCGTTTTCCTTGGCTTTCAATTTTACCAATTCCCATTAACTGATCGCCTAAAATGCAAGGGGATAAGAAATTTATTTTAAACTCTACCGTTGATACTATCCTGTTTTCTAAAACCGTTTTTGATAATGCGGCAACTCCTAATACACCATCCATTAATGCAGCAACAACACCGCCATGTGCGGCACGGGGCGTAGATAAATGGCTTTCATTAATGGTTAAAAAGTAATGTACAACGCCCGGCTCTATAATCTTAAATTCCATTCCTAAAACCCTTCCGAAATTATTGTCTTTAATGTATTGTTCAATGATGTTCATGTAATACTCCCGATATGCGTTTGAAGGTAATAAAATGTTTAATGCCGTTTAAATAATTCGACTAAAGCCATACTAATAAAGTAAACGTCAGGAAACTAATCGCGCAATTGCAAAAGCGGAAGCAGCGGCAACAATTCCAATAAAGGTTACTTTCAAGGCTCCCATTAATACAGGCTTCCCGGTTACTTTACTTTTAAAGAAGCCAAATACAAATAAACAGATGACAGTAATAACAGCAGAAATTATTAAGCCGTTTTTAGGGGTAGATGTCACAAAATAACCTGTTAAAGGAATTAAGCCTCCTATCATATAGGAAATACCAATGGTTAAAGCACTGTGTTTTGCCCTGTTGGGATTAGGTTTTTCCAATCCCAGTTCAAACTTCATCATAAAATTCACCCATTTATCTTTATCTTTTGATAACTCAAGGGCTATAATGTCCTGCGATTCTTTACTTAATCCGTAATCCGCAAATACTTCCTTTACTTCTTCCATTTCTTTTTCAGGTATTCGCTCAACTTCTTCATATTCTTTTCTCATTTCACTTTCATAATGGTCAAGTTCAGTCTTTCCGGCCAAGTAACCTCCCAGCCCCATAGCAATACTTCCTGCTACAATTTCAGCAATACCGGCCGTTATAATAATAGCATTACTGCTTACTGCGCCGCTTAAGCCAGCAGCCAAAGCAAAGGGAACTGTTAACCCGTCGCTCATTCCTATGACAACATCTGTAATAAACTCCGAGCTTTTTAAATGTGTTTCTTTATGTTCCATATGTATATTGTTTATTATTCCTCTGCTTTATTTTTTAATTGCATTAATAAAGAATAAGCTCCTTTTATCACAATAGATTCTTTTTTCAAATCTTCATTGTTGATTGGTTTAATTTCAGTAAAGTTATTTTCAGAGCTTCCTTTTTCAACCTCTATCATTTTAAATTGGTTTTCTCCCTTAAAAATAAACACAAAATCTTTTCCTTCAAAGTTTACAATGGCATCATCTGTAATGCTTAAAGCATTTTTACTTTTTACTTCTACTTCGGCATTCATGTACATGCCCGGTAGCAAGGTTTTATCGTAATCTTCAAAATGGCAGTGCACATCAGCACTTCTGTCTGCTGAAAGATCCCGGCTGATTAAAATAATTTCGCAGGGATGTTTTTTTTCTGTTTGATTATTGTTGTACGCCACAAGCCTTTGCCCGATAAATAATTTATCGAGGTCTTTTTCAAATACCTTTAAATTTAAATGAATATCCTCCGGGTTAATCAGTTCAAATAAAATGTCGGAGGGGTTAACGTACTTGCCAATATTAACATTTACTTTAGATACAAAGCCGTCAATGGAAGAAAAGAGATTGATACTTCGCGACAAATTACTTTCGTTCAGCGATTCAGGATTAACATTGATGAGTCTTAATTTTTCGGCGAAGGCGCTTACCGCTATTTTTTGGTTTTTATACTCCATCTCGGTTTGCTGAAAAACTTTATCGCTACTGGCTTTTGAAAGATTAAGTTCTTTTTGACGGTTAAACTCGTTTTCCGAAAAACTCAATTTTGACTTAGCCGTTAAATAATCCTGTTGAAGCTGTATGTATTGCTGATCTTCCATATTGGCAATAAT
>JBBRHI010000479.1:0-3126 GCA_038222995.1 Bacteroidia bacterium
CCTTGAAAAAAAATTAAAAGAATAAGCCGAGTAACTAAATTTAAATTAAGACCGATTAAAAAATAAGTTCCGATAAAGATGAGTGATAAACAAAGAACAATACAAAAGGCGGTATCCATAACCGGTAAAGGCTTGCACACAGGTGCTCCCGTAACGTTAACCTTTAACCCCGCTCCTGAAAACCACTGGTATAAATTCCAAAGAACAGATGTAGAAGGGCAACCGATCATTGAAGCCGATTGCGATTTAGTAGTAGATACATCGAGAGGAACAACGCTCGAAAAGAACGGCGTGCGCGTGCATACTACCGAGCATGTACTGGCATCGTTAGTGGGTTTAGGAATTGATAATTGTTTGATACAGGTTACAGGCCCTGAAATGCCTATTATGGACGGCAGCTCCTTAAATTTTATTGAGATCCTTGAAACAGCGGGTATTGTTGAGCAGGATGCAGAACGCGATTATTTTGTGTTAACTGAAAACCTCACGTATGAAGACTCCGTGAAAAAAGTAGAAATGCTTGCCGTGCCGCAGGATGAATTTCGTGTAACGGTAATGGTAGATTACGGCAGCGAAGTATTGGGCACACAGCATGCTTCCATGTATAATTTAGGGGAATTTAAAACGGAGATAGCGCCCTGCAGAACCTTTGTATTTTTAAGAGAGCTGGAAGCCTTATTAGCCCACAACCTTATTAAAGGCGGCGATATGGATAATGCCATTGTTTTAGTGGACAGCGAATTGCCTAAAGAAAAATTAGATCATTTACGTAAAGTATTTAATAAGCCCGACGTGGAAGTAAAAGGCCGCGGTGTTTTAAACAACACCAAGCTGCGTTTCTTTAACGAGCCTGCGAGGCATAAATTGCTCGATATTGTAGGTGACTTAGCCTTGGTAGGAAAACCGCTTAAGATCCATGTATTAGCAGCACGCCCAGGGCATGCAGGTAATGTTGACTTTGCGAAGAAAATAAAAGCATTAGCTAAAACACAAAAAATTGAAAAAGATTATCCGAAAATTGATATGAACAAACCGCCGGTTTTAAATATCATGGATATTATGAGACTATTGCCTCACCGCCAACCTATGCTGTTAGTGGATAAAATCATGGAGTTCTCGGATAACCATGTGATCGGCGTAAAAATTGTAACTTTAAACGAAGAGTTTTTTAAAGGGCATTTTCCCGACAACCCGGTAATGCCGGGCGTTTTATTAATTGAAGCCATGGCGCAATGCGGTGGTGTTTTGGTTTTAAAAACAGTACCCGATCCTGAAAACTATTTAACATACTTCATTAAAATTGACGGCGTAAAATTCAGGCAGCAGGTGATACCGGGTGATACAGTTGTATTCAGCTTAAACCTGGTTACCCCTATTCGCCGCGGTATTTGCCATATGCGCGGTGTTGCCTATGTAAATAACAAACCCGTTATGGAAGCTGAGATGATGGCACAGATCGTAAAAGTAAAAGGTGCTGAAGTGAAAGTTCAGGTACCTCAATTTTCATAACCTAAACACGAAAATAATATATGATTTCACCTCTTGCAAACATTAGCCAGGATGCCAAAATAGGTAAAAATGTAACCATTGAACCGTTTGCATCCGTATTGGGAAACGCGGTAATAGGAGATAATACATTTATTCATTCCAATGCAATGATTTACCCGGATACTATTATCGGGAGCAATTGCCAAATATTTCCGGGAGCTATTATCGGTATTGTTTCGCAAGACTTAAAATACAAAGGTGAAAAAGCAACCACGGTTATAGGCAACAACAATATTATCCGTGAATACGTAACCATTCATAAAGGTACAGCAGATCGCATGACTACAAGCATTGGCAACAATTGTATGCTTATGGCTTATGTGCACGTAGCGCACGATTGCATTATAGGCAATAACGTTATTATTGCCAACAGTGTGGGCTTATCGGGCCACATTACTATTGAAGACTTTGCTATTATTGAAGGCATGTGCGGTACCCAGCAATTTATTACTATTGGCGCACACAGCTTTGTAGCAGGTTTTTCACAAATTCGTAAAAGTGTGCCTCCTTTTGTAAGATGCGCGCGTGAACCTATGCAGTTTATTGGTGTAAATACGATTGGTATGGCCCGCAGAGGATTTGATAAAGAAGTGATTCGGCAAGTGGAAGATATTTACAGGCTTATATTTGTACGCGGCCATAACATGACCAACGCCCTTGAAATAGTGGAACAGGAAATTGAAGATACAGAAGTTAGAAATCAAATTCTTGGTTTTATAAGGACAAAAAAAGAAGGAATTATTAAAGGAATATAATTATTACAGTGAGAGAGTTGATGAATTGTAAGTTAAAGAATTGCCTTCAACTTAAGTTATATATTAAGCTTTAACTCTATAATTTTCCAACTCATCAAACCGATAACTAAACATGTCACGCATTTTAACAGGCATACAAAGCACCAACATACCGCATTTAGGTAATATATTAGGTGCCGTATTGCCCGCCATACAGCTTAGCGAAGACCCCAAGAATGAATCGTTTTTTTTTATTGCGGACCTCCATTCGCTAACGGCACAAAAAGAAGCACAACAACGCATAAACAGCGTAAATTCGGTTGCTGCTACATGGTTGGCGTTTGATTTTAATACCGAGAAGAATTTACTGTACCGTCAAAGCCGCATTCCTGAAGTGTGCGAGCTTACCTGGTACCTTAATTGCTTTACGCCTTTTCCCATGCTTGCCAATGCGCATTCGTTTAAAGATAAGGCTGACCGGTTAAGCGATGTAAACGCCGGCTTATTTACCTACCCGGTATTAATGGCCGCAGATATTATTTTGTATGATGCCCACATTGTACCCGTAGGGAAGGACCAAGTGCAGCATTTAGAGATTGCCCGGGACATTGCTTCTAAATTTAATACGCAATATAACCAAGAGGTATTTGTTTTACCGCAAGCTAAAACAGATGAAAATGTAATGATCGTCCCTGGAATCGACGGACAAAAAATGAGTAAGTCCTACAACAATTTCATAAACATTTTTTTGCCGGAAAAAGAATTAAAAAAAGTAGTGATGAGCATTGTGACTGATGCCAAAACCATGGAGGAGACTAAGGATCCTGACGCCAACAACGTGTTT
>JBBRHI010000480.1:0-3126 GCA_038222995.1 Bacteroidia bacterium
TATTTTAGGCGACTCGCTCTACGGTTCAACCGAAGCCTATAAACCCGATGCCATAGCGTTACATGCCGCTAAACTGATTATCTGTCACCCGGTAAGCGGTAAAGAAATAGGATTTGAAGTAAACGCAGGTGAGTTTCTATCTTAGCAAAAAGCTTTAATCCCTTAAGCGGATATGCAGAATCTTTATTCCAATACTATAATGGTAATCATAATGGCCGATACATATCTCTAAAACTTGGATTTAAAGAAAAAAATCAGTGTTTAATTTGGTTAAGCTTTGATTTTTTGAGCTTGTGCCATGCGTAAATCTGTCCTCCTAACATGGCCAGTGGAATACCCACCAAGGCTTTGGTAATATTGAACCAGGCAGGACTGTGCTTCCATAAAAGAATAGCTCCCAGTATCCACATGATGGCTTCCTTGGTTCCCAATAAAAAAACAGCTTTTTTGGCCTTTTCACGAGCAAACATAGCGGTAAGGTAAGCCCCTGCTATGGCGTACAGGCTATGGTAAGCCAATGAAATAAGTACAAGTCGGGTATTGAACATAGGTTTGTGTAAAGCCGGAAATATACCGCACAAATGCAAAATTTCGTGAGTAGCTACAGAAAGAACCATGCTTAAAGCAAGTCCCGCTGCTATAGAGAGGATCAATCGTATCGGCAATTTTTGCAGGTTCATTAACCTTACCTATTAAAAATTGTGCCGGCAGGGGGTAGCTGTTCGTTACCCCAATATTAAATTTTAGGGTTGATTAAACCTTAAGGCTATCTTGTAGTCATAAAAGGATTACAATACTGTAATTATTAAAAATAAGAGAATATGCCTACAGCAAAAAAACCAAGCCAACCTCTTTTAACTAAAAGAGAATTAACTATTCTTAAATTAATATTTAAGGAAAAAACCAATAAAGAAATAGCCGACCAATTAGGTATTACGGACAGTGGTGTAGAGTTTCACCGAAAAAACATTTATAAAAAAACAAAGTCGAAAAGCATTGTAGGCCTTGTAAAATATGCTTTAAAGGCGGAAATAGTAAAGTTATAAATCAAAATTTTAACCCATTTTTTTTAAGGTCGGCCTTCTCATTATTTTTGAGGGTGTTTTTTTATTGAATTTAAAACGCACCGGCAGTATGGTTCACGCCCTATGTAAAACACTAAATCAGCCTTTTTCTTTCAGATAAAAGAATGTAGAAAATAACGATTACTACCAGCCCCAGTAGAATATTACCCGTAATCAATAATCTGAAACCGGTTTTATCGGAATCTTCAGCGATAGAATCAATTAAAATTTTCTGATCAACAAAAAACCGTTCAATAAACAAGAACTGGTGTCTTTGAAACTCATCTAAAGCAGGCCTTAAAATCTTTCTCCTGAAATTAACGGCTTTACTGCTGTCACTTAATAAAGTAAAATAATTTCCATATCCTTCTGTATATTGCTTTTTAGCCAGCTTGAGGTTTTCAAAAAGCAAGGTTTTTTCGAAACTGTAAAGATCATATGTTATTATTTTATTTTCAATTATAGCGATCTTATTTTCAATTTTAATTTCTGAATCAGCCAGTTTTTTCCTGAACAGCACCACATCGCTGCTGTCCGAAGAAAAAGAGAGGTTAAGTATTGCCCGATGAATGGTGGACGTTTCCAAAGAAACGGAGTTTGTAAGAATAACCATTTCCCTAACGTGAGAAAATAAAATTTTATACTTTTCCAACGCATTTTTAGTGGTTATATATTGGAAAACCTGGAAAAGTATTATAAAAACAGCAAAATAAAAAAGATATCTTATTTGGTTAAATTCTTTACGCGTAAAACGGGGCCCGTCATCTGTCATCTTTCTAACAATATTAATTGAATACAGCCTAAATATAATAATTCCTTTATCAATTAAAAACGCCGGATGTTAAAGTTAATTAACCCCTTGCAAATATATTAGAAGCGGCTTACAAGTATGTAAACCTGTTAAATGGAAACAAAACGGCTAGGAAACAATTTCAATTTAACGTAATTTTAATCCGCTAAGGTCTATCTGAATAAACGCATGGAGCACAACCACCCGCATAATCATAATATAATGCTTACCCGGGTAAGTAAGGTATTTATAACCGGTATTATTTTAAATTTAGTGTTTGTTGTTATAGAATTTAGTACGGGCTTTTATACAAATTCGTTGGCGCTTTTATCTGATGCGGGGCATAATTTAAGCGATGTTTTCACCTTAGCCCTGTCATTATTTGCCTTTTATATGGCAAAGAAAAAAGCTACGGCAATTTATACATACGGTTTTCACAAAAGTACGATTTTAGCTTCGCTTGCTAACGCAGTAATCTTATTAATTGCCGTGGGAAGCATTGGTTGGGAAGCTGTTCACCGGTTTATGCACCCTGAGCCCACACAAGGAAAAGTGATCAGTAGTGTAGCGGCAATAGGCATTGTTATTAATACTGTTTCTGCTTTATTATTTTTTAAGGACAAGGAAAAAGATCTGAATATAAAAGGCGCTTATTTACATTTACTGACGGACGCTATAGTTTCTGTAGGGGTAGTAATTGCCGGCATTATTATATCATATACAGGTATTGAATGGATAGATCCTTTGATCAGTATTGTGATTATGGCTGTAGTACTTTACGGCACTTGGGGTTTACTTACAGAAAGCTTAAAACTTTCCTTAGATGCAGTACCTTCCGCTATTAATGTAGAAGACGTAATAGAAGCAATGAAAAACGTAAAAGGTGTAAACGAAGTGCACCATGTTCATATTTGGGCCATGGGTACTACTAAAAATGCCATGACAGCGCATGTTATGATTGAAAAAGGCCTTAGCGAAACCCAAATTACAGAAATTAAAACTAAACTTAAGCATGAGCTGAAACATTTAAACATTGAACATGCTACACTTGAAACAGAAAGCGTGAGCCGCAACGGCATAAAGTGTTAGCAGTTTAACTGATAATTTTGGTATCGTAATTCGAGAATTGAGCTACTCCGCATAAAAAGACAATATATTATTGTAAAATAAAAGCAGAAGGTAAGCCGGGTAAGAAGTTTATTTGTATTTTTCAATCGTCAAAATTTGTTTTAAAGAAGGTAAACTATCATTACTTACTTTTGTTAGGATCAC
>JBBRHI010000481.1:0-3115 GCA_038222995.1 Bacteroidia bacterium
TATCCCTAAAAAGTATATTTCTTTTACAGCCGGTAAAGTATCTATTGCCGATTTTTTTGATGATAATACTTTCTCACATAACCCGCGTACCCAATTTTTAAGCTGGGGGTTAATGAGCAATGGAGCTTGGGATTACCCGGCTAATACAAGGGGCTACACGCCAAGCGCTATTTTAGAGTTGGTAACTCCAAAATGGGAATTGCGTTATGCGATTAGTATGATGCCCGTTACCGCTAACGGTAATGTAATGGATAAAAATGTAGATAAAGCAAACGCCAATTCCGTTGAAGTAAAATATAAATATCAACTCTCCGGGCAAAAAGGAAAGATCAGTGCACTTGCTTTTTATAATACGGCATTTATGGGAAGCTACACAGCTCCAAATATTATAGGCCGCCCCGACAGTGCCAATGCTAATTTTACAATTAATGATTATAATATTAGCGCAAGCAGGCAATACGGAAGAAGCAAATATGGATTTGGGGTTAATATAGAACAAAATATATCAGATAATATAGGCTTGTTTGCAAGAGCATCGTACAACGACGGAAAAAATGAGACCTGGTGCTTTACCGAGATTGACCGTGCGTTTAGCATCGGCACAAGTATAAAAGGGCAATTATGGAAACGCACCGATGATGTGTTTGGTTTTGCTTACTGTGTTTCAGGGCTTTCGAATGAGCACGCTGCTTATTTAGCAAACGGCGGTGTAGGATTTATTATCGGGGACGGGGCCTTAAATTATAAGCCTGAAAATTTACTGGAAACGTACTACAGCTTAAGCTTATTGAACGAAAAAATTATACCGTCGCTTGCTTACCAGTTTATTTTAAACCCGGGCTATAATGCAGACAGGGGGCCTATTCATGTGTTTTCATTAAGGTTACATATCTCTATATAATCCGGTTTACTTAAAAAAATCAGACAGCCGTCGTTTTTTAATTTCAAAAAAACTATATTTGATAAACCTTAAAATTACTTTACATGAAAAAAATTTACTTATTAGTTTTTTCTCTTATCGGTGTTTCTCAAATAAACGCTCAAATCACACTTACAAAAGCCGCAAATGAGCCGGTAATCGGTGATTCATACGATAGCAAAGGATTAGATTCAAACAACACGGCACTGCCGATGAATATTTCCGGTACCAATGTAACGTGGAATATTACTAATATTATTGAAGCAGGCGGCGTGCTGACTAATACATTTATTCCGGCATCGGCCGATCCTAATTCGTCAAACTACCCCGGTACAACTATTGTTCAATCAGACGGTAATTCTGTTTCTTATTTTAAATCAAGCCCAAGCCTTTATGAATTGGTAGGTGTAGACGCGGGCGGTTTTGTATTAAACTATAACAGTAATGCTGCAACAATAGCAAGCTACCCTATTACAATGGGTTATATTAATAATGATACAGGTGCAGGTACTATTGCAGTAACGGCTCAGTCTGTTACAGGAACTTTTACAAGTACCATTCAAACAAAAGCAGACGGAACAGGGACTTTGAATTTTAATTCAGGGACTACTATTTTCACAAACTGCTTACGTGTAAAAACAGTACAACATGTTGATTTTAATGTAAGCTTTATGGGTTTTCCTATATCAGGAACTATTGACCAGTCTATTTACAATTACTATGTAAGCGGTTATAAATACCCTGTATTTACTGTTAATTATTCGAATGTAAACGCGCCTACTGCAGGCATTACTAACCAGCAACAAGATAACATCAGCGCACTTTCATTTGTTACTGTTGGTGTTAAAGAAAACAAATTAAATGATCTTATTTTTAAAACATATCCCAATCCTGCTCAAAATGAAGTAAACATTCATTATGTATTAACGCAAAACGAATCGTATACGTTTCAAATCGTTAATACATTCGGTCAAGTGGTAAGATCGGTTTCAAAACCTAATTTACAACCGGGCATGTATAACGAAAACATTGATCTTACAGGCTTAAGTACAGGCGTATATTACGTTAAAGTAGACGGTAAAAATTCGCACGGAGTTGAAAAATTGATCATTCAATAACAGACTAAAAATCATTAATTATTTATAAAAGATCCTTTGCCTTACAGCGAAGGATCTTTTGTTTTAGGAAACATCAAATGTTCTGTATTCACCGGGCTTTAAATCCCCTAACTCTATAGTATCAATGCGTGTTCTAATGAGTTGAGTTACGCTATAGCCAAGAGCTTTACACATTCTCCTGATTTGGCGGTTTTTACCTTCCTTTAAAATTATCATAAATTCAAACTCTGATAGTTTTTTAGCGATACAAGGCTTTGTTTTACAAATCATAATATCAACCCCTTGCTGCATGTGTTCTAAAAAATTTTCAGTTATAGGCTTTTGAACGGTAACACTATATTCTTTTTCTTTTTCAACAACGGGCGACGACAGGTTTTGTATATACTTCCCGTCATTCGATAAGATCAGTAATCCTTCCGATTCCTTATCCAACCTTCCGGCAAAGCCTAAATGTTTTTCGAATTTAAATACGGTGGTTAAATTATTTTCAATGTTTATATTATGTGTTGTTTCTATACCCCGAGGTTTATATAAAGCAATATAAGTAAACGGTATATGCGGTTTTAAAATTTGGTTATTAAAAAAGATCTCAGAGGTTTCATCAAATTCTATATTTTCAACAACTGCTTTCCCGTTTACCGTTAAGTTATGAGATTCAATAGCTCTAATAGCTTCCTTATTGGTGAAGCCTAAACTGTGAACGAGGTAATACTTAATATTTAGTCTAAAGCTCAATGTCCTGTAATAATCGGTAATGTTATCTTTTTTATTTAAACGGCACAAATTTTGCCTATTTTTCGGCATTATTTTGTTAAGTTTGTTGACTTTTTAAAAAATTATGGAAAAAACATATTTTGCTCATTCTTCAGCTTTTGTAGATGAAGGTTGTACAATAGGTCAGGGCACAAAAATATGGCATTTCAGTCATATAATGCCAAATTGTAAACTGGGCGAAAACTGTAACATAGGTCAAAATGTTGTTATTTCTCCTGAAGTAGAATTAGGTAAAAATGTTAAAGTACAAAATAATGTCTCTATTTATACGGGTGTTATTTGTGGCGACGATGTGTTTTTAGGC
>JBBRHI010000482.1:0-3115 GCA_038222995.1 Bacteroidia bacterium
AGTTAGTGATCCCGCACAGGCAAAGGCCTGAAGGCATACCCGCCGGCTTTGGCCAGCATCCGCCACTCTCTAACTTCCCGCTTTTCTTTTTCTTTAATCATAACTTTTTACAGTTTTTAATTGTACTTGTTTTTTCTATACTTTTGAAAGTAAGGGAACAGTTAAAACAAACTGAAACGGAGAAGGCCAATGCGGAATTATCTTATCTGAAAGCTCAAATCAACCCTCATTTTTTATTCAACACGTTAAATACGATTTACTCGTTAGCAATTTTAAAAAGTGATAAAACAGCCGACGCTATCGTAAAAATTTCGGACATGATGCGGTATGTGCTCAACGACGGTAATACCACATTTGTTTTATTGGAAAAAGAGTTGAATTATATTTCAAATTATATTGAACTGCAGAGGATGCGATTAACGCCCAATGTAAGGCTCTCCTATAGCTGTGAGGGAATTCAATTTGATAAAAAAATTGCTCCTTTGGTATTAATACCGTTTATTGAAAATGCGTTTAAACATGGCGTAAACTCTGAAGAAAATTCAGATATTGATATTAAAATCAGGATTTCGGATTCAGACCTTACATTAACGGTAAAAAACAATTGTGTAACCGCAAATAATAATACACTCAATAAAAGCGGGTTGGGGATTGAGAATACAAAACAGCGTTTAAAATTATTATATCCGCAAAATTACAGTCTTGCTATTTCTGAAATTGAAAATTGTTTTATTGTAAACCTTATATTAAACATACATGATTAGAGCATTAGCTATAGACGACGAGCCCTTGGCGCTGAGCGTTATTGAGACCTTTTGCAGCCAATTGGATTACATAGATCTGCAAAAAACATTTACAAAACCTAATGAAGCTTTAAAGCACCTTAAAAAATTCCCGGTCGATCTGTTGTTTCTCGATATACACATGCCCTCATTAAACGGGTTAGATTTTTATAAGAACGTGGAACAAAACACGGTAGTTATATTTTGTACGGCACATGGCCAGTTTGCCGTAGAGGGGTTTAACCTTAATGCACTCGACTACTTATTAAAACCGTTTACTTTAAACAGGTTTAAGCAAGCTACAGAAAAAGCCCGTGATTTTTTTGCTCAAAAATTAAATCAAAAAACAAACGGGTACATATTTGTTCGCGCGGATTACAGTTTACAAAAAATAAACCTGGATGATATTTTATATATTGAGGCGTTAGATGACTATCTTAAAATACACTTGCATAAACAAAAAACAATTGTAGCACGCATGACGATGAAGGCCATGCAGGAAAAGCTTCCGATCATTGATTTCCTTAGGGTTCACCGGTCGTTTATTATCCCGATAAAAAAGGTAGAAAATTTTAAAAACAAAAGCTTACAAATTTTAGACAGGAAAATACCGGTTGGAAGCAGCTATGAAGAAGGCTTATCACAGCACTTTAAATAAGAGCGCTTTCTTAAAATTTGTAAGCTTTAGTATAGTTTATTCAAACCTGTAAATATCCTCTACGTCTTCTTTGCCGTCGTGTATTACTTTTAGATCAGTTATTAAGCCGCTGTTAAGCCCGTATACCCAACCGTGTAAGTGCAGTTCGCGGCTTTTCCAAGCCTCCTGAACAATTGATGTTTTGGCGAGATTTTTTACCTGTTCAATTACATTTAATTCCGATAATCTGTCAGCGCGCTTATCCAAATCGGCTATGCCTTCAAGTTCAAGCGTATGTTTATTGTATACGTCCTTAATATTACGCAGCCAGTTATCTACGTATCCGTGGCGTTGGTTTGTCATTGATGCTTTTATGCCCCCGCACCCGTAATGACCGCATACAATAATATGCTTAACGCCAATATATTTAACGGCATACTCTAAAACGCTTAACATATTAAAATCGGTATGCACTACCATGTTTGCAATGTTGCGGTGTACAAATATTTCCCCTGCGTCGGTACCGGTTACTTCATTGGCAGGCACACGGCTGTCGCTGCAGCCTATCCACAAGTAATCCGGCTTTTGTCCTAAGGCCAGTTTTTTAAAATATTCAGGATCTTCAAACTTTTTTTCTAAGGAATATCGCCTGTTTCCGTCTATTAATTTTTGATATGCTTTTTCCATGCTTAATTATATTTTATGAGTTCAACATTTATGTTCCTGTTTTTTGACGACGCAATAAAATTAGTTATTACATCTCTTGAATCTCTGTTTATTTTTTTGTTGATGCCGGCATCAATAATTACCCTGCTGTTTGGTTTAATAGTTTTAAAAAATGTAATGAGGTATCCTTTATTAAAGAAAGTGACGTGCTGAGGTAATTTCAGTACATAATATAATTCACCCTGTATCAGTTCGCTGCTTACATCGAACGACGATTTTATGTTATCGCGGATAATGAATATAACAGCGATTACCAGGCCTGCGCAAACGCCCTTTAGCAGATCGGTTGTGAGCATTACGGTAACGGTAATGATAAACGGAAGAAATTGCTCGAGGCCTAAGGCCCATTGCTCTTTAAAAATATCGGGCTTTGTTAATTTAAAGCCTGTCATAATTAAAATAGCTGCAAGGCAAGCATTAGGAACTAACGCTAATATGTTTGGCAGTAAGAACACGCTTATTAAAAGTAAAACGGCATGTATAACAGCTGATAGTTTTGATTTGGCACCTGAGTTAATATTTGCCGAGCTTCTTACTATAACTGATGTAACAGGCAATCCGCCTAAAAATCCGCAGGTAATATTTCCGATTCCCTGGGCAAGCAGTTCTTTATTTGTATCCGATTCATAGGTTCCCGGGCTTAGTTTATCAATGGCTTCAATTCCTAAAAGTGTTTCTAAACTCGCCACAACCCCTAAGGTTAAAACAACAGTCCAAAAATTAATGCTGTGCACAAAACTAAAATCAGGGAACAGCAAATTTGCTTGCAGTTCGGCTGCACTTTGTATTACCGGAAGGTTTACCAGATGTTGCGAGTCGATCCTTAAAAAAGAATGACCCCCTAAAAAAAGAGTAAACACTATTCCTAACACCACCACTAACAAGGGCCCCGGCACTTTTGAGAACACCCTGTTTTGTTTATAAAAAAGCTTATCGGCAATAATTAGAATTAGGAAAGAAATAATGCCTA
>JBBRHI010000483.1:0-3113 GCA_038222995.1 Bacteroidia bacterium
GCTAAATGTAAAATTAAAGAAACGGAGAAGCAAATCTTTTAATAATTGTTATCTGATTACTGTACGGCCAAGAATTTTATTAACGCGTTTTTTTTGATTTTCGAGCATAATCACAAACTCGAACACATTTTTGTTTTCAAAAGGATCAGCCACTTTTAAAAGCTCTTTAGCATCCTTAATAATTTGATTTAATCTTTTTTCTTTTAAAGAAAATAATTGATGCTCGATTCCTTTTTTAATCGAGTAAATTTCTTCGGGAACATGAACTCCCAATTTGCCCCACTTAGGACTTACAGAATCGGAAAAAGAAGCAATATCGATCGCTACCTGCGAAACAGCCGGATTAGCATGATTTACAAAGGTATGCATAGCCGGGATAGTACCGCTTTCAAGCTCATGATGAAATTCGTCCATCACCATTTGGTAAACAGGATTTACAAATTGAATGTCATCTCTCCACATTTCAAAAATTACAAATTCACACACCGTTAATTGAAAAGATTGATCTGTGTTATCTGTATCTTCTGCTTCCACTTCTACCAATACATTTCCGTACTGCATCATCATTCGCAGCAACTCTTTTTCTTCACTGTCTAAAATGAGGTCTTTCGGCTCTTCTTTTTCAAGGTATTCGTCGGGAATAAATGTATTCGGGTCTTCCGATTGATTTTGTGCAGTTGAATTGCCTGAAGCTTGTTTTCCGTTATGCTTACGAATAAGCTTATTAATTTCTATTTGCAGGATCTGTTCACTGATATCCATGATCCGCGAACATTCTTTCACATATACCGAGCGATTAATCGCATCCGGAATAACAGAAATACTTTCAACAATATCTTTGATCAGATCGGCACGTTTTATCGGATCATTTTTTACTTCTTCATACAGTAAGCTCGTTTTAAAAGAAATAAAATCTTTACTGTTGTGTTTTATAAAATCTTTAAACTCGTCGTTACTTACTTTTTTACTGTATGAGTCAGGGTCATCGCCGTCAGGGAATAATAATACCCTTACATTCATTCCTTCTTCCAATATCAGGTCAATTCCCCTAAAGCTGGCTTTAATGCCTGCCACATCGCCATCGTATAAAATAGTAATGTTTTTAGTAAAGCGATGGATGAGCTTTATTTGCTCAACAGTTAATGAGGTTCCGGAAGATGCCACTACATTTTCAATCCCGGATTGATGCATGGAAAGAACATCCGTATAACCTTCCACTAAAAAACAAGTATCATCCTGAATGATCGTTTTCTTAGCTTGGAACAACCCATACAGCGTTTTACTTTTATCGTAAATATCTGTTTGCGGGGAATTAATATACTTTGCTAATTTTTTATCGCTTGTTAAAATCCTCCCGCCAAACCCGATTACCTTGCCTGAAATGTTATGAATAGGAAACATCACACGCCCTGTATAACGATCAAAAATATCACTAACGGTTATCGGACTGCCTTCTACATGATTATTTGATAAAATAGACATGCCTGTTTTAACCAAGTATTCAGGCTTATAACTGTTTTTTACGGCTGTTTCCGAAAACCGTCGACGTTCCTCCGAACTGTAACCTAATTGAAATTTATCAATAATAGCTTGTGTAAAGCCTCTTTCTTTAAAATAACCTAAACCTACAGAACGTCCCAGATCATCGTTCAGTAAAAGATCTGTAAAATACTTTTGTGCATATTGCATTACAATGTATAAACTCTCTTTTTCATTTTGCTGAGCTTTCTCTTCAACGGTTACTTCTTTTTCAACGACCTCAATTCCGTATTTATTGGCTAAATATTTTAATGCTTCAGGATAGGTAAGGCTCTCATGATCCATAATAAAATTTACGGCTGTTCCCGATTTTCCGCAGCCAAAGCATTTATAAATTCCTTTAGCCGGGGAAACTGTGAATGAAGGTGATTTTTCACCATGAAAAGGGCATAACCCTAATAGATTTGCACCCCGTTTCTTTAACGTAATAAAATCACCTATAACGTCTTCAACGCGGGCGGCATCAATAATTTTATCTATGGTGAATTTAGGGATCAAAAAAGTGTAATTTTACAGTATAAATATACTAAAATGCGCGTTTTAAAATTCATAATAATAGTTCTAATTACCTTGGTTTTTGTCGAAAATGCTAACAGTCAAACTCCCGGGCAATTATCGCAAAACGTATTTTCTTTTTTAAAAAAGAAAGATTTCAGCTCCATAGACGCGCTTTTTGACACAACAGGAATTTTAAACTTTATAACGGGTATTGAAAAAGACACGTATAAAAAAGATTTTAAAAGTTTGGGAAAGCTTAAAAAGTTGATCAATATTGAAGAAGAACCTAACGGCTTTAAAACGCGAACAGCTTTAGGTTTGCAATTTAAAAAAGAAAAAAAATTATTGATACTCGTATTCAATCAAAAAAATAAGCTTGAGAAATGCTTCTTTGAAGAATACACGGAAACTCCTTTCTTCCAATTAAAAGGATATAAAGGTTTTGCGGAAGTTACGGATTTAGCAACTGAAGTAAAAACCCGCGACGGTTTAACACTTGGCGCCAACATTGCTTTTGGCGATACGAGCAAAACAAAGTCGCCTTTAGTTGTTTTTGTGCATGGCTCAGGCCCTAACGACCGTGATGAAACGATCGGCCCCAATAAGCCGTTTCGTGACTTGGCACAAGGCTTGGCACAACAAGGTATTGTAAGTCTTCGTTATGATAAACGAACCTTCACGTATCAGTATGATTCTAAGATCCTAAACGACAGCTTAACTCTTTTTGAAGAAACCATTTACGATGCTATTGATGCAGTTAGTTTAGCAAAACAATTTACATTTATCGACACAACGCAACTTTACATTATCGGGCACAGCCAAGGGGCAATGTGTGCTCCAAAAATTGCTGAATTATATCCTAAGCTGAAAGGCATTGTTATGATGGCCGGTCCTGCAACAAACCTTGTTGATATTTTGCCTGAACAAATTGAATATATGGCTTTATTAAACGATACTATTTCAAACGCAGAGCAAATGCAGATTACTTCCGTTAAATGGATGGTAGATAAAATAAAATCACCGACCTTGAGTTATAAAACACCAAAGGGAATGTTAATGGGAGTAAGCGCTAAATA
>JBBRHI010000484.1:0-3077 GCA_038222995.1 Bacteroidia bacterium
AATTATGAAATTATGTAATATTTTGATAAGGTCGCTTGTTTTCGACGGTTTTGTAATAAAATCAAGGGCACCAAGTTGTTTTGTTTCCTGCTTATCTTGAGGGTCGGAAGAAGTTGAAAAAATAATAACGGGAATATCTGCCGATTTTGCATTCTTTTTTAGTTCAATAAGGCATTCCCGCCCGCTCATTCGCGGCATATTCAGGTCAAGAAAAATATAATCCGGTAAAATTTCGGCTTTATTTATAAATTCCAAAGCTTGATAACCGTTTTCAACTCCGGCGTAATTTATATTAACATTTGTTTCTTCCAGCGCCACTTGAAAAAACTCCCTGTCATCCTCATCGTCGTCAATTAAAAAAAAAGTGGGGTTTTTGATCATTAAAAATTTGTTTTAATGCAAATATACATTTTGTAAGTATCTTAACAAATAAAGTTAAGATGTCTGCTACTAAGTTATTTTTTCAACCTTCAAATAATGGTTATCATTAAATAATCTTCACAGATTTAAGGACTTTTACGGCAAATGTTAAAATTTATATTAATACGGTTTAAATTTTTATTAAAGATAACCGACCGTGTTTTAGTTCCGGTAACAACCGTTATTTATAATGCATAACTACATAAGTAAAAATGAATTTTACTAAACTATTTTGCCGGGTATTTATTTCCACGCCTATTTTTTAAAATGTAATATTCTCCCCTTTGCTTATTACCCTAAAATGAAAATACTTTTATATAGGAGGCATGAGTTTTTATTACGGACATAAATGGATCTTTTATACTTTCATAAATTAAGCTTAGGGCAACGCTTCGCGTTGGTATTCTATTCAGGTGAATGTATTGCCACGCATAGGTCTTTCGGTAATAGGACTTCCTCATATGCGTTTCAACATTGTTATATTGAAATGACCTATACACCCGGAACGAATCATATAGAAAAAATTGAAATAATAGACCCTATGGATGAGCGGCTTATGATATATACTTCAACTATAATTTTAAAAGACCTGCTGTGAAAGATTTATTTTTTATACCTGTTACCCTGCTCCGTTATATCGAATACATTTATTTATAAAAGAAGTTTTTCATATTTTCAGTTGTTAAAAATTAAATAAAAAGCACATTACACCTTGAATATACAGGAATGAAAATTAAAAAAGATAAAATACGTGTAGCCATTATTGGCGGAGGGCCGAGCGGCTTATTTATGTATAAACGATGTATTGAAGAAGCCCATACACATTTTGAAATACATATTTTTGAACGTAAAACAGAATTGGGAGCAGGGATGCCGTACAGTGCTTTGGGTGCAAATAACGAACACATCACTAACGTATCGGATAATGAAATTCCTGCTATTGTAACCCATATTAAAGATTGGGTGTATGAGGCACCGCGCGACCTTTTAAAAACCTTTGAAATTGATCCCGACAAGTTTAATGAATATAAGGTTTTGCCCCGTTTATTTTTTGGCCGTTACCTGGCGGATCAGTTTGATCTGTTACAACTTAAGGCAAAAGAAGCCGGTATTACTACATGTATTCACCTTAACTGTAAGGTAACAGACATTGAAGACGAACCCGGTAAACAACAGGTGCTGGTTATTACCCAAACCAACGAAACATTTACCTTTGATCACGTGATCATAAGCACCGGCCATAATTGGCCTGTACAACATGAAGGTAAGGTGCCCGGCTATTACGACTCGCCTTATCCTCCCGCTAAGCTGGCTTTAAAATTAAATCACCCGGTTGCCTTGCGCGGCTCATCGCTTACCGCTATTGATGCTATAAGAACGCTGGCACGCCATAACGGTACATTCGAAAAAACCGGCAACGGCATGTTATCCTTTAAATTAGCAGAAGGCAGTGAAGGATTTAAAATAGTAATGCATTCTAAAAACGGTTTACTTCCGGCTATCCGTTTCCATTTGGAAGACTCGCACTTATCAAACGATTCGTTATTAACGCCCGCGCAGATAAAAGAGCACATGCGTGAAAACGGAGGCTTTCTATCCCTTGACTTTATATTTGAAAAAGATTTTAAAGATATTTTTAGGGGGAAAGATCCTTCATTTTATGTCCTTATAAAAGATATGAGCCTCGAACAGTTTGTAGACCGAATGATGGGGCTGCGCGAGCGACTTGATCCGTTTGTGCTTTTTAAAGCAGAATATAAAGAAGCGGAAAGATCTATTAAGCGGCATGAATCTGTTTACTGGAAAGAGATGCTGGCCGTGTTGAGCTTTGCGATGAATTATCCTGCCAAACACTTTTCGGCGGAAGATACGTTAAGATTGCATAAAGAGTTGTTACCCTTAATTTCAATTGTTATTGCTTTTGTGCCGCAAAGCTCGTGCAAGGAATTAATGGCGTTACATGACGCGGGTTTGCTAAGCCTAGTGGCCGTGGGAACTGTAAATGAAATAAAAGCTGAGCCGGAAGGCGGCATTACGTATACTTTTACAGATCACGAACACCATATACAACATACATACTACAAAACATTTATTGATTGCGTAGGCCAGCGCCATTTATCGTACAAAGATTTTCCCTTTAAAAGCTTACACGCACAAAGAACGATCAGTCCTGCACGCATCCCATTCAGATATGCCGCTGAGGGGGAACAGGCAATGGCAGAAGGCAATGATGACGTTGAAAAAGACAAGGACGGAAATTATTATTTAAGTGTACCGGGTATTACCATAAACGATGATTTTGAAATTATAGACCCGGCAGGCGCCTCTAATGAACGCCTCTTTATTATGGCTATTCCTTATATAAGCGGGTATAACCCGGACTATTCAGGACTTGACTTTTGTGAAGCAGCCTCTTCCCGGATCATCAAGCGTATTGTTGGAAAATAAAGGTTCTATTGTATTTTAAATATGTTGAAATTTTATAACGCATGCATTATTACCATGTAGAACACTTTACCTACATACACCCTAATTTGTTGATAAAAAACCCGATACTAGTTAAATCCCTAAAAAAATAAACCGGTATAGGGTTATTATATATAACACAACTAACCAATTAAAACATACTATCATGAAACATGATCATCACGAAAAGG
>JBBRHI010000485.1:0-3068 GCA_038222995.1 Bacteroidia bacterium
ATAATTACAAGCTGTAGAAACGGTGCATCCTGTAATAGGCCCTGCATAATTAATGGCAAAAGTGATAGGAGAAGAGCAGGCGCTGTTAAGAGAACCTACTCTTATAATATAGGTTTTAGCAGTGTCCAATGCGCCCGATACTTTTGAAAGCAAGGCGCAGTAATCGTCGTTATACATGATAGTACCGGTATTATTGGTGGTAAAAGGGCCGTTACAGTTTTCGTAAACCCAGATCTTTGTATTACAGGTATTGGTTAAACCACACATGGTAAAGTCGTAAATACCAAGCTGTGTCGGTTTAAACTTATAATAATATTCTGATCCAGGGGCCGTGTATGTTCCCGTAGTAGCCGCAAAGGCGGAAGCACAGGACTCGCCGGGTGCACAATTAAAATAGTAATTAAACACACTGCCGTATTGCCCGTTGTTATTAAGCTGCAATACATTGTTTAAGTAAAGCTGGAAACCGCCTGTTCCGTAATTGCAGCAAATGCCATCGCCATAAGCATCATTAATGGTAAAATCGAGGCAAGTTGATGCGGCCACACATACGGTAGAAGTATAAGTTGTGGAGTTGGTTAAGGTTGGATTAGATAAAAGAACGGTGCCGAATTTGTCTTTCAATTGCCATGTTGTTTCCAACGGATAATTATCGGTGGTTAACACCACTTTAATTTGTATTTGCCCTGCAGGGCATTGGCTGTAAGCAACAGACAATAAACTTATTAATAAACAAGTAAAAAATAGCTTCATAGTTTTTAGTTTTAGTAGTTTAAATGGTTACATGAAAAGCGGGTTAAATTTATTATGTTTGCGCCCAATAAAATATATCCGTAACAAATTATAAATCCGGAGTATTTTTGTAAAACTAAATTAACATGTTTTTTTGAAAAAAACAACTCATTCACTCAATACTAAATAAGTATGAATAAATTTAAAATTGGAGTCCTACGCGAAGAAAAATCACCGCCTGATAAACGCGTGCCTTTAACCCCTTTAATTTGCAATGAATTATTAAGCGCGCATCCCGAGCTTGAAATAGTGATACAACCAAGCAAAATAAGATGCTATAACGATGATGAATATATTGCCTTCGGATTAACCCTGCAGGAAGATTTGAGCGATTGTGATGTACTGATGGGCGTAAAAGAAGTGCCAAAAGAAAATTTAATTCCGGGCAAGAAATATTTTTTCTTTTCACACACCATTAAAAAGCAGCCTCATAATATAAAATTAATGAAAACGTTGATCGACAAAAAAATTCAGATGATCGACTATGAAACCTTAACCGATAAAAACAATAACCGCATTATAGGCTTTGGGCGCTATGCAGGTATTGTGGGGGCTTATAACGGTATTTTAGGTTACGGGCGTAAGTATGATTTATTTCAGATTAAACCTGCACACCTTTGCAGGGACAGGGCCGAAATGGAAGAAGAATTAAAGCGCGTAAAATTACCGAACATTAAAATAGCCTTAACGGGCGGCGGTCGTGTGGCTAACGGCGCTATTGAAACTTTATCGGCTTTAAGGATCAGGAAAGTAACCCCTGAAGAATTTTTGATGGCCTCGTTCAGGGAACCGGTTTATTGCCAGCTAAATCCAAGAGATTATGTGGAGAGGCCTGACGATCATAACTTTGACCTGAATGATTTTTTTAAACACCCCGAACATTTTGTCTCTAAATTTTCCCCTTATACAAAAGCAACAGATATTTTTATTTCCGCGCATTTCTGGGATCCACGTTCGCCAAAAATGTTTACACCGGACGATATGAAAGCAAACGATTTTCACATGAGTGTGATCGCTGATATTACCTGCGATATCGACGGCTCTGTTCCTACTACAGTAAGGGCGAGCTCCATTGATAAACCCTTTTACGGCTACAACCCCAAAACAGACAAAGAAGATGTGCCTTTCAGTAAAGAAACTATTTGTATAATGGCCGTTGATAATTTGCCCTGTGAGTTACCGAGAGATGCCAGCGATGATTTCGGCAAAGATTTAATGGAGCGTGTACTACCTTATTTATTTAAAGAAGATACCGACAAGATCATTGAAAGGGCCAGCATTTGCAAGGAAGGTAAGCTTACGCCCGGATTTGAATATTTGAGCGATTATGCGTATTAATTGTGCTCCAATTTTTGTTACTTCGAGTAGCTACGCATAAGCGTATCGAAAAGCGTTAACATAATGAGGATGGAACGCTGATGATGATGATAAAAATGATTAGAGCAGCGTTACAGTGGTGCTGTAAGTAAGCAGAAGGTCAACTTTGTCATTAAAAATAACACACTTTAGGTAAGACCCTGATCCGTCAACCGACGGACAGGGTGACGAAAGAATCAAATTTTTTCCATTGCTATTTCTGAACGAACACAAAAACATCTTCATTATCTTTCTTCATAAGGTATTTTTCGCGGGCAAAGGTTTCTAAGCTTTCCTTATTATTTTGCAGCTCACGGATCTCGTTTTTATTTTCTGCAATTTCTGCAATATAATAATCACGCTCTGTTTTTAACTTATTACATTTTTTAATCAGATCAAATTGTGTAAACACATCGTTCTTATCAAAATATAAAAGCCATACAATAAGCCCTACAATAACAAGGAAGTATTTATTTTTTAGGAGGTTAAGAATCGCCATTAATAGTTGTAAATTAGATACACTAAATTTACGGCACTAAAATTTTAACGGGGATGAAAATTAAAAATGTTATAAAAAGTACGGTGTTAGTTGTTTTTCTGTTTAAACAAACTGTTTCGCAAACCGCCTCTTCAGGGTTTAAGCAAGCTCATCTTAAATACGCGCGCGTAAAAACAGCTTACGATGAAAAATGGACTGCTTTACAAAGCGATCTGAAAAGCAAGAAGTTAGACCCTGCTAATTTCGATATGTATTTAAGAGTGTTTAAGCAGGAAAAAGAAATACAGGTATGGATGAAAAACACTACTGAAACAAAGTACAGGTTGTTTAGAACGTATGCTGTTTGCGCAGCGAGCGGCAGCCTCGGCCCTAAGCGAAAAGAAGGGGACGGACAAGTGCCGGAAGGTTTTTATAAGATTGA
>JBBRHI010000486.1:0-3062 GCA_038222995.1 Bacteroidia bacterium
TATTACCAGGATCCTAATGCACCAAAATCTGACAAACAAATTTTTAAACCGCAGGTTAAAGGTGAGGAAAACTCTGATAATATAGAAGACGCTCCTGACGCTAAATAATAAATTAAAATGATACGATTTAAAAACCCTCTCCGTTTGGAGAGGGTTTTTTGTTTCATCAATTTATGTTAACGACGCGCAGCGTATTCGTAATTAATGTAATTTTGTATCAATAAAAACTAACATCGTGCGCGATATAATTTGGACAGTCATACTTGTTTGGGTAGTATGGAAAATAGTGGATGCATTTAAAAATGTATCTAAAATGCAAGCCCAACGGGTTAATCCTAATCAGAATAATCAATACCAACAACGCAAAGAAGGTGAGGTCAAAATAGACTCTGACAAAAGCGCCCATAAGCCCCACTTTAAACCGGGAGACGGTGAGTATGTAGATTACGAAGAAGTAAAGTAATGAAACTCGCAAAATGCCTGATCATATGTATTACCGGTCTTGCTCCTTACCTTGCATCTGCACAGGATTATCCGGGTTCTCCAGCTCCTGCCTCTTCTCAACCTTTAAATAACCGTTCGGTGCCAACCGACTTTGAAAATTTTAAAGAACGTGTTTACGTTGGGGGCAGTGTAAGCGGATGGTTTGGCAGCACTACGTATATTAATTTATCTCCGATAGTAGGTATTAAAATAAATAAGAAATTTTCGGCCGGGGTTGGCGGTACTTATAATTACTTCAGTCAAACTTATGGTGTACAAAAGTATACATCAACCGTATATGGCAGCAGTGTATTTGGCCGCTATATGATCACCGATAATTTTTTTGGACAGGTAGAATGGGACAGGCTCAGTGTACCTGATTTTACTTCTCCCATTTTACACGACAGGGCCTGGGTACAAAATTTACTTATTGGGGGAGGCTATAAACAATTGTTTACCCAACGGGCCGGTTTTGTAGCTATGATTTTTTACAATGCTAATCAAACTCCTTTATCGCCATACACAAATCCCATTATACAAATAGGATTTAACGTGAGCTTATATTAATCCCAGAGAGTCCATTTGGTGGGATTGTAGCCCCACCGGCTCAACTTAAAATTGCGAATGGTATAATGCGTACCTTTGGCTTTCCAAATAAAAAAATTCAACCCCATGTTTTTATGCCTCCATCTTATATCGTCTACACTCACAAAATATTCCAGGTAGGTTGTTTGCACAGTTTTAGTGCTGTCATAATAATCGGATAGCTGGGAGGTTTTAAAAAATACAGCCTCTTTATTTTTTTCAGAAACGGCAGTGCATAAACGCTCTTTATCAATAGCCGCAGCACCTTCGGCAGAATACGAAAACTCAGCTAATATGTATTCGCCAAGTTTAAAATCAGTTTTAGTTAAAGGCAAATTTAAATTAAAAGGAAATTCATCCGCTTCTTTGTCTATTGAAAAACGAACGCTATCGTTTAAAAAAGTAAGCGACTTAGCTTTATTTGTGATGACTGTTATATCGCTGTTTAAAAGAGTGGCTGTACTTATAAGAGAAGCATCCGGTTTATGAAAATCTTTTTTTGAAAGCACAGTCGTATTACGAAAATAATCTTCGTTGTGTGATACTATAAAAGGAAAATATTCTTTAGCTAAGGCAATGTCTTCCGCCCCGGCTGCACCTAACACAAGGTATTCCTGTTTTAAACGGGTAAGGTATTTTCTGAATAAATAAGGCCTTAATAACATACTGTCTTTTAAAGAAAGGTAATTTAAACGGGTATGGTATTTTTTTTCGTAAGCATATACAAAAAAGTCTTCCGTTTTAAACACTGCTGCTACATTATTTTTACCGTATTTTTTTTGAAGTTCAAGCGTTGTTTTTACCTGCGATTCAAAGTCCTGGATATGAACTCTCGTAAATAATTGTTTCTTATAAACAGACTGGAAACAAAGCAATACTACAAGGCCAAGACAAAATAGATGAACCTGTTTTTTACTGAAAAATTCGATGAACGAGCTTAGAAAAATAATGAGGCAAAGCCCGCAAAACAACAAAACAGAATACTGCAAAATAGGGTTTTTAAAAACTGAGTAAAGATGAATGATCATGTAATTGCTTAAAAAGATCCAAAACAAAAACAATTGTTTTTTTGAAACAGGAATGAGTTTAAAAACAGATATAAGCATTATCATAAAAAACAAAACGATAACCAGCTTACCGCTTATGCCGCAACCAAAAAGCGTTTTTATAAAATAATAGATCTCCGTATTCCTTGGCGGCGTAAGCCAACCGCCCACCGACGCGCCAATTCCGCCAATGGAAAACTGATAAAGGGTAACGGGCAAATGCGGTAAATAAAACAGGACAGCGATTCCGCAACACGCTATAAATAGTTTCAATCGGTTTTTTGGAATATAAAACAAACTTAAACCCGTTACCGAAAAAGCAAACAGGCAGCTCATATGGTGATTATAGGCGCACAATACGCAGGAAAGCGAAAAGAGTATATAATGCTTTACAGAAACACGTTCCGAAAATAAAATTTTGAATGTAAAGTATAATAGCATTAAACAAAACAATACCCCGGTAATGTACATACGCGCGTATGAGCTGTAAACCAAAAATATAAAGGAAAGAGAAATAAATGTAGAAGCAACTAAAGCTACTTTTATGCTAAAGAATTTCATACAAAACCGATAGATCAGCCAAATACTTAAAATGCCGCAAAGCAAAAATGGCAGTTTCACCGCTATTTCGTTAAAGCCAAAGATCTTAACCCAATAAAATAAAAAGAGCTGGATGAGCGCGGGGTGGGTATCGCCGAGTTTAACGCCATACTTTAACTCATCAGAAAACCCGTTAAAAATAGTGCGGCTTAAGGCGCTGAGTTCATCGTGGCTAAACTGGTATTGATTAAGGGGGATAAACCGGAAAGCTATCCCTAAAATCAACACCAACAGCATTAACCAATGTTCTTTAATGTTTTTAAGAATAGTCATATTTTATACTGCTAATTTAAAAATAATTATCATTTTTACAGTTCCTTATATTGTAACGATAGTAAGGAGTTTACT
>JBBRHI010000487.1:0-3045 GCA_038222995.1 Bacteroidia bacterium
TATCTGCCGCCGGCTTAATAGCGTTAATAAGCGTAATGATATGGCCCGGCACATCGGGCAATTTACAAGCAGCACTAACGGCTCCACATTTTGTATGTCCCATTACAACGATTAATTTAGAACCTAAAAATGCATTTGCAAATTCAATACTTCCCCAGGAAGCATAAGAAGAAACTTGCCCGGCTGTTCTTACAATAAACAAATCGCCTAAGCCCTGATCAAAAATGATTTCACTTGGCACCCGGGAGTCAGAACAACCTACAATTATGGCAAAAGGCTTTTGTCCCGTTTCAACTTGCTTTAATCTGGCAATGTCCTGATTTGGATGATTACTTTTTTGGCTGACAAATCTTTTGTTGCCCTCTTTCAGGCTTTTCAAAGCACTGTCGGCACTAACCTGCCCGTAAACGGACCATGATGTAATAACAAGAACAATGGTTGTTATATAACCAAAATATTTTTTTATGATATGCCTGTTAGTTTTAAATATAGGATTTTCTATTAGTTCTGTTTCTTTCATGTTATCACATTTTAATTTATTGAAACACCTCCCGATGTTACAAGTAGTTAAGTTTTATTTTGACTTTGCTTTAAGTTTTATTTTCACGTCACAATTAATCACGAGCTGCATATTTTTCTTTTTTGCTTCTTCAATTACTAAACTTAAATAGTCTAACGAACGCTTTAATTCTTCCGCCCGATTTCTATCTCGCGGACTATCCTTACCGGTTCTGATATTAATACCAAATGCGGAAATATTATGATAGCTGATTTTATTACCAAAAAGATTAAACAATATCTCTTTGGCGTCGTCAGGCTCAAAAGAACCTTTTATCAGGGATTGTTTTTCAATAGTATCCATAGTAAGTTAAAATATTATGAAATAATAATTTCAGATTCAATAACTAACGGGTCTTTATAGTTTGAAATATTTTTTCTGACTTCCGTTAATTCGTTTTGTAATTTTATTATTCTGTTTTCACGCATTTTTATGGTTTCCTCGTGATCATCACTTTTGATTTTGTCCTCATGGTATTTAATTTTTACCCGGATCAAATCTGAAATAAGTTTTTCTGCATCCTGTGGCGTAAAACTTCCTTTTAATAATTGAATTTTCATATTCTTTATTTTTAGTAATAAAATTTATTGACCTTGTCCTAATGAAAATGCTGGTTTTCCATCAAATTCATATAAGTTTTCTGTTTTAATGGTATCAATTCCACCTTGTAACGCTTGAGATAGTAATGAAATGATTTCCTGCTTGTTTACAGGCTTACTGTTTTTTGGTTTATACCGGCAACGCCAGTGATCCGTACAAAACGTTTCTTTAAAACCTTCCGGCCAAACTTTAATGCCTCTGTTGGTTATCATTGAAATTTCCAATTCTTGAGTTTTAATAGTATTCATTAACTTTCCAAGATCCTCCGGGTTAGTTCCGTTCCAATGCACAAATATATCTACCCCCATAAGCTCTTTGTTTTTAGGTGCTTTTCTTTTATATTTTGGCAATTGCAAGGCTGAATTTTTAGAAAAAGAAACAGGTTTTAAAATGCTTGGCTTTTGACCCAAATTAGCGATCACCGCATCAGCGAATTCTTTAGTACCTACTTTCCGGTTGCTGATTCCTTCTTTATAGATATCGTATGTGTGTATTCCTTCTTCAATGGTTTTAAGCCATGCATTTTGAATTTTTTCGGCGACCTCAGTTTGCCCAATATGATTTAACATCATAACAGCTCCTTCCAATAAACCTGACGGGTTAGCCATGTTTTGCCCGGCCCTGCGTGGTGCCGAACCATGAATGGCTTCAAACATGGCACATTCCTCACCAATATTTGCGGAGCCTGCTAAACCAACAGACCCTGCTATTTGAGCCGCCACATCCGAAAGCACATCTCCGTATAAATTAGGCATTACAATTACATCAAATATTTCCGGCGTATCTGCCATTTTTGCCGCCCCAATATCAATGATCCAATGCTCATTTTCTATTTCGGGATATTCTTTTGCTATTTCATCAAACACTTGGTGGAATAACCCGTCTGTTTGTTTCATGATGTTGTCTTTGGTAAAGCAGGTCACTTTTTTTCTACCATAGTGTTTGGCATATTCAAAGGCATACCTTACAATTTTTTCGCAGCCGGGCCTGCTGATTAATTTTAAGCATTGCACAACTTCATCGGTTTGCTGATGTTCTATACCCGCATATAAGTCTTCTTCATTTTCACGAATAATCACAATATCCATCTTCGGGTGTTTTGTGCTAACAAACGGATGTAAGCTTACACAAGGCCTGACGTTAGAATAAAGGCCTAAAAATTTACGGGTTGTTACATTTAAACTTTTATAACCGCCTCCCTGTGGGGTTGTTATAGGGGCTTTCAAAAACACTTTGTTTTTAGTAATGATGTCCCACGATTCTTTGGCAATACCGGATGTATTTCCGGCTAAGTAAACTTTTTCGCCTACTTCTATTTCTTCGATTTCAATTTTAGCCCCGGCTGCTTTTAATATATGCAGTGTTGCATCCATAATTTCCGGCCCGATGCCGTCTCCCTTTGCTACTGTTATTTTTGTCATCTTATTTATATGTTAAGGTTAATTTATTTAAAGAATAATTATTTATGGCACAAAACTATGTACATCAATCCATATATTTTTATTTATATTTGTTATACAACACATAAACATTATTTATGAATTATACCTTACATCAATTACAAGTATTTGCCAAAGTGGTACAAACTAAAAGTATTACCAGGGCATCTGAAGAGCTTTATTTGAGCCAACCCGCTGTTTCCATTCAATTAAAAAATTTTCAGGATCAGTTTGAAATTCCGTTAACTGAAGTAGTAGGGAGGCAATTGTACGTAACAGATTTTGGTAAAGAAATATATACCATGGCAGAGCGCATTATTAATGAGGTATATGCGATTAATTATAAAACCATGGCCTATAAAGGCTTTTTAACGGGAAGACTGGTTATTTCAGTTGTATCAACCGGTAAATATGTGATGCCTTATTTTTTAACTGAATTCTTAAAAG
>JBBRHI010000488.1:0-3036 GCA_038222995.1 Bacteroidia bacterium
ACGCCCTAAAAAATCGCTTAAAGGCAGGATACAACCCGGTTCATAATTAAGAAATTTTCGTATTAAATGCTTCTGTATAATTTTCCTTCCAAATAATTAACCAATGATTATATTTGAACTTCAAAATTAAATACCATGGACATAGAATTTAATAAGAACGACGATAAAATGCGTTTGCTCATTTCTCAAATGGAGCATCGCTTAACTAAAATATACGAAGGCGGCGGTAAAAAACGCATCGAAAAATTACATGAGCAGGGAAAAATGAGCGCGCGTGAGCGGATTGATTTTTTATTGGATAAAGATACTCCCCGTTTTGAAATGGGCGCCTTTGCAGGCTACGACATGTATGAAGAGCACGGCGGTTGCCCGGGCGGCGGCGTAGTAATTGTAATTGGTTATGTAAGCGGCAAGCAATGTATTGTAGTAGCCAACGATGCCACCGTAAAAGCAGGAGCTTGGTTTCCTATTACCGGTAAAAAGAATTTACGCGCGCAGGAAATTGCTATGGAAAACCGTTTGCCTATTATTTATTTGGTAGACAGTGCCGGCGTGTATTTACCGTTACAGGACGAAATTTTCCCGGATAAAGAACACTTCGGGCGCATCTTCCGCAACAATGCGGTGATGAGCGGTATGGGTATATTACAGGTATCTGCCGTTATGGGAAGCTGTGTGGCCGGTGGCGCGTATTTACCTATTATGAGCGATGAAGCCATGATCGTTGATAAAACAGGCTCTATCTTTTTAGCGGGAAGCTATTTGGTAAAAGCGGCTATCGGTGAAACCATAGATAACGAAACACTCGGCGGTGCTACTACGCATTGTGAAATTAGCGGTGTTACCGATTATAAATGTAAAGACGATGCCGATTGCCTTACCCGCATTCGTAACATTATGAGTAAGGTAGGCGATTATGATAAAGCCGGTTTTAACCGTGAAACACCTGCTCTTCCTAAAAAAGATCCGAAAGATATTTACGGCATTATTCCCGACACACGCGATAAACAATACGAAATGCGTGAGATCATTGAACGACTTGTTGACGGTGGCGAGCACGAAGAATACAAAGAGCTGTACGGACAATCGATCGTGTGCACCTATGCACGTATCGACGGTTGGGCGGTTGGTATTGTTGCCAACCAACGTAAGGTAGTAAAAAGTAAAAAAGGAGAAATGCAGTTTGGCGGTGTTATTTACAGCGACAGTGCCGATAAAGCAGCACGCTTTATTATGAACTGCAACCAAAAGAAAATTCCTTTAGTATTTTTACAGGATGCCACCGGTTTTATGGTAGGTTCACGCAGCGAACAAGGCGGTATTATTAAAGACGGTGCCAAATTGGTAAGTGCCATGGCAAATTCAGTCGTTCCAAAATTCACTGTTATATTAGGTAACAGTTACGGAGCTGCCAATTACGCCATGTGCGGTAAAGCTTACGATCCCCGTTTAATTGTGGGTTGGCCTACAGCACAGGTTGCTGTTATGGGTGGCGCACAAGCGGCTAAAGTATTAGTACAAATTGAAGTAGCTTCCCTAAAAGCAAAAGGCGAAGAAATTACTGCTGAAAAAGAAGCGGAATTATATAATAAAACAAAAGACCGTTACGATACTCAAACAACGCCATACTATGCCGCTTCACGCTTATGGCTCGATGCTATTATTGATCCGTTACAAACCCGCAAAGTAATCAGCATGGGTATTGAAATGGCAAACCACGCACCTATAACCAAACAATATAACGTAGGTGTTTTACAAACCTAATTGATAGTTAAAACAATATATTATTTGCTGTCATTCTGAACTCGTTTCAGAATCCCACACCTTATCAATACTAAATATGAGAGAGGCTAATCCGATAACTGCCCGGACGGCACAACATTTAAGGAAACTAATAATGAAACGTTACCTATTAATTTTATTGATCTCTGTCTTTTGGTGTTTTTCATGTATCTCCCAAACCAAGCAACCCGCCATATTTCGTTGGCAGGATCACTACGCTAAAAAACACATTAAAAAATACCTGCACCGCGATACATTAATTAAAACATCAACTGCCGTTTTACACATCAGCTATACTACCGATTCCTTAAAGCCTTATTTACTGATGCTGCACGGCATGGGCGCCAATGCACGCACCAACTGGGGAAGCCAGGTAAAAGCCTTATCAAAAAACTTTAATTTAATAATGCCCGATCTCATTTACTTTGGAGAAAGCACAAGCAGCTCACAAAACTATTCAGTAGAATTCCAGGTGCAACAGATACATGAAGCACTTATAAAAATAAACATTACGAAACCGATCAACATCATGGGTTTCAGCTACGGCGGACTCACGGCCGCTATGTATAACGAACTGTACCAACCTGAAGTAAAAAAATTAATTATCATCGACGGGCCCGTTAAGTTCTTCTCCGGTGAAATGGCAGACAGCCTTGCCGGCGCTGTTGGCATATCAGGTATGAATAACGTGATCTCACCCACCACCATTGCCGGCTTCGACGGGATGAAAAAAGCGGTAATGTCAACCTCCTTTCCCGCCACAAAAAATATGAAACGCAAGATCATTAAATACTTCTTCCTCCCTGCTAAAGACATTCGCGATAAGCAAATGGATTATTTGGTAAAGCACCAGGCATACTATCAAAGATTGAATTACAATTTAAACAAAACCCCTACTCTTCTCATCTGGGGCGGTAAAGACGGCATTGTTCCCGTTACGGTCGGTAAAGACTTACACGCGGCATTTCCCGCAACCACCCAACTATTAATATTTCCTAAAGCAAAACACGATGCTCATTTCCGAGAACATAAAAAGCTAAACCAAGCAGTGATTAAGTTTGTGAAGGAGTAAAATATACATACCTGTTTATTTCTTTAAAACATTAATTGAAAATTTCAATTCAAAAAATTAGATTTGTGTATGGAAAAGACACTCATACTCAACGCTAAACAAATTGACCAAAAATTAAACCGTATGGCCTACCAGGTATACGAAAATAATTTCAGGGAAAAAGAATTGCTCATCGTTGGTAT
>JBBRHI010000489.1:0-3022 GCA_038222995.1 Bacteroidia bacterium
CTGCAGGGATAATGAGCCATTTTGCCCTGCGGCGCACTAACGAGAATAGAGAAAATATGCCACCCTCGCCTTTGTTATCGGCCCTAAGGGTAATTACTACATATTTTAAGGTGGTTTGGAGCGTTAACGTCCACGCTATGAGCGAGATGCCTCCCAATATCAACGTTTCGGAGATAGTTTTATCACCAACAATGGCTTGGAAAACGTATAGGGGGGAAGTACCTATATCACCGTAAATTATTCCTAAACTTATCAACAGCCCTGCGGCGGTTAGTTTTTGCAGATCTTTATGATTCGACACTTTATACTTTCAAAGCCCCAAAAGTATTAAAAATTACAATTAAGTGATTAGAATAATAAATATTAGAAAAAAAAACTAAATTTAGGGGCAGATTAAACCTTCCGGTGTTAAATTTTGTTAAAATGTTATATAAAAAGGGTAAGTATTTAAATTGATGACAGCTTTATTTATACTTTTGTAAGTAATAATACATATGAGGCGAACTTCTACCTATAAAAAATCATGGTTCATAATAATTGCGATAGCAATTATTATGAGTTTTGCCTTTTCTGATGCCATGAGTTATCAAAAAACAGATACGAGTATAATTCGCCTGTTAAAGCCCCGCCCCAAAACTTCTATATTTAAAAGCAGCCTGCATTTGGTGCTGCCGCCTATAAAGCCTGCTGTAATCTCTACTGCTAAGGTATCTGTTTCACGGTCAGACGATAAGCTGCTGAGCAATGTAAGCGTTTACCCCAACCCGGTTACCGACCAGATTAATTTAAAATACGAGATTTCGCGCGCGTCAAACGTTAGCATAAAGGTTGTAGACGTGTTAGGCAACGAAATTGTAACCCTGTACAACCAACGCACCGACCCAGGTGAAAGAAACTTCACTTACCCATTGAACAACAAACTGAGCAAAGGCTTTTACTTTTTACGGGTTGTTGTCGGCACCGAATCGGTGATTAAGAGGATATCGGTATTGTAATTTCGGAATTCGGACGTTCGATTTCGGATTTAAAAATTTCGCTATTGACCTTAATCAACAAAAATGTCCTGTATTTTTAGTAGTACTTGCCGGTAATATAGATCAGATGATTAAGAAGGTATCGGTGCTGTAGCGCCAATTATCAAAAATAATTCTTCACGGCAAATTCAAATTGATTTATAAAAATACTTTTAAAAATGTTCATGTTATTCTGTTCGTAGAAAATCAACATGGCTTTTTTGTATTCAATTGAATCTATTGTTCTAAATGAAATTGGGCAGTATCCGTTGGCAATCAGTACAGCATTGCTTACTATTCTTGCAGTCCGCTTATTACCGTCTCCGAAAGCCTGTATATAGGATAGTAAAACAAGCGTGAGGATCGCCTTTTCAAATACGCTGTTTTTGCTGTTAACCAAATCGCACATATCCGTTAAAGCTTCCCGTATTTGATGCTCATTATCCAGTGGTTTATAATTAGTTCCCGAAATACCAACTCTGCGCTGACGGATATTACGGTCTACTCGGAGATCTTTGATTAACAAACTGTGAATGTCTTCTATTCGTGATATAGTTAGGGGCACAACATAATCGGGTTGATCAATAATAAAGTTTAAAGCTTCTTTATGATTAAGGAGCATTATGGCGTCATCTTTCGGTTTACCAGCGGCTGTCTCTTTTTCTTTTAAGAGGCGTTCTGTCTCCAAAAGTGAATAAGTATTACCTTCTATTTGCGACGATTTCCAACTTAAATCAATTGCCAGCCGCTCCAACTCTTTGTTATAAGCCGATTCTGATAAATGGGAGATGTTGTTTTTGAACTCGCTTTGAAGCGCATTTAATTGTTTTTCTTCGTCATCGGTAAAAAGTTTTGCATTGTTTAATATATCGGTGATTAACGATAAGTTAAAACTGTCTATTATTTCTCTTTCGTCTATTTCTTTTTCAAAATACTCGTCTACGTTGATTTGGTAAAATAATTCATAAGATGCACTTACGCTATATTTGGTTCCCTTTCCATTCCCTTTAGTAGTTATTAAATCTTCTGAAATGAACCGTGATAAATACCTTTTTACGGTAGCATATCCTAAAACAGGTTTAAGCCCCTCTTGCACTTCTTTAGATGAACACAAGGGGTGCTTTTTAATAAAAGTGAGTATTCCGTTTTTAATATTATCTACCATTTTTCGTTTTAAGCTCAGTGCGAAAGCAAATGTAGCTCAAAATGTTGGGGTATTGAGCTACAAATCATGGGTTAGTGAGCTTTATTTTGATAATATATAAATTTGAAGCTCATGCTTCATGTGTTTCTAGCTCAATTTTGATAATTTTTGAGCCTGAAGTGTGATGTGTTTGAGCTTCAATGCAAATTGTAGCTTACATAATCATCAACAAGCAACAAAAAAAATCCTATAATCTTTTAATCCTACGAATCTTAGTTTAATTTCGGCGTTATGAAAATAATTGCCATAGGCCGCAACTATGCCGAACATGCAAAAGAGCTGAATAATCCCATTCCGGGTGTGCCCGTTATATTTATGAAGCCGGAAACTGCGCTGCTAAAAGATAACAAACCCTTTTATCATCCGGATTTTTCGGAAGATATACATCACGAAATAGAGGTGGTGATAAAAATTAGCAAGGAAGGTAAACACATCAGTGAACAATTCGCCCAAAACTATTTTGAAGAAATTGCTTTGGGAGTTGATTTCACCGCCCGCGACATCCAGTCAAAACATAAAGAAAAAGGTTTACCATGGGAATTGGCCAAAGCTTTCGATAATTCGGCACCGGTGAGTGCTTTCGTCCCCAAAACACAATTTCCTGATTTAAAGAACATTAATTTCAAACTCGATGTTAACGGCGAAGTAAGGCAGCAGGGCAATACATCATACATGCTTTTCTCATTCGAATACATTATTGCTTTTGTATCTAAATACATCACCCTGAAAAAAGGTGACCTTATTTTTACCGGCACCCCGCAAGGAGTTGCAAAGGTAAGCGTAGGCGACAGATTGGAAGGCTACC
>JBBRHI010000490.1:0-3020 GCA_038222995.1 Bacteroidia bacterium
ACCGTGGCCCGTGCAATCTGCTGCAGCAATAAATACATGATCGGCACTTTCTTCTATCCAGTAAAAGTCGCCGCTTAATATATCTTTAGGCCGGTAAAACACAAATGAGTCAGGTAAAATCGTTTTCCATAAACGTTCGGGCGGCAAAATAGCGGCCTGTATGCGTTCGGCATACTTAATACTATCTGTAATATCTTTATGCTGTTCTTCAACGATGATACTCTTTTCTTCAATAATTTTATTCTTCTCTTCCAATACAACATTCGCTCTTTGTTTTTCTTTTAATCCCCTGAATATAAAAAACGCCAAAACGGATAACAAGGCAATACCGCCTAAAGCAAAATATATTTGTAACGATTTATTCTTTAAGCGTTCATTCAATAATATATTTTGCTCTTCCTTTTTTTCATTTTGATATTTGGCCTCTATCTCCGATAAATTTTTTGTATTAGCAACATTATTAAGAGAATCGTTCATATTCACATAAATATTCATGTATTCCATAGCAGATTTGTAATCGCCCAGATCTTCATACAATTGAGCTAAATTAAAGCTTGAAAAGAGTGCCAGCTCAGATTTATCTTTTTGATTTCTTGAAAGGTAATATACTTCTATCAGGTAAGGCTTTGCTTCATCAAACCTGTTCAACTCCATCAAAACAGTCCCAATATTATTATTAATATCGGCTACAAGACTTATATTATTTGTTTTTTTACAGATCTCCAAAGAAGACTTATAATACTCTAAAGCTTTTTCAAAGTTTGACAATTCATAGTATACGCCGGCAATACCATTCAAAAATAAAGACTTTTTATTATCGTCGCCGGTCCGCTTATTAATTTCAAGTCCGCGTTCATAATATTCTATTGCAAAATCGTTATAGGACTTGGTAGAATTGTTCACCCCCAAATTTAAATAACAGCTCTCAATGCCTTTCCAATTCTGGGTTTGCGTAAAAATTTTAACGGCTTTATTAAAATAAGAATTCGATTTTTCAATATCGTTTACCTTTTTAAAGATCACACCCATTTTGGAATAAACGGCCGCTAACCTATCAGGACTTTTAAGCTCATCTGCCAGTTCAATTAAATTTTTATTAAGCTCAAAAGCTTCTTTTACCTTATTGTTGCTTGTTAATGCGGTAGTTTTTAAAAGTAACGCGTCAAATACTTTTTCAGTATTTTTTAATGCCTTGTATTTATCTGCGGTAAAAGAATAATAGTTCGTTGCCGAATCATATTCGGAAATTAAAAAATAATTATCCGCTAATTTTAAGGATGCTTCTGCCACAAGCTCTTCGCTCTCACTTTTGCCGGCAAATAAATAGGCTTTTAACGCTAAGGTTAAGCCTAACGGTTTGTTTTTGTAGAGCTCGGCGCTTTTTAATAAAAGGTTGGTTTTTTGTATAACATTATCCTCGCGAACAACGAGTTTCATCACACTGTCAAGCTGGCTAAAGCCTGAATAACACATACTAAGAAAAAGAACAATGAAATGTTTTATTTTAATATATGTTTTAGGGAGTTTTTTCATAAAATAAGAGGCTGTTATATTTCAAACAGCCTCTAACTAATTATTGAACGGCTGTTAAACATAAAGCCATCATTTTCCCGTTAACGCTAACTAAAGCGTACTTAACGTTCATGCCTTTATCAAATTTTGATTCTTTTAAATAATTTTGTTGGAAAGGATATACGATCCCTGATTCAGTTTCAATAATAGATCCAGTGCCTGCGTCGAAATTAATTTCCTGGATCTGCCCGTTCTCACAAGGGTTTACAGCAACAGCAATGTCACCGTTCGTACCTGCTACTAAATCAAAGGTAACTACAGTGTTTTCTGCAATGCCTAATTCTTTAGAATACGGTTGGTCATACAGACAATCTACTTTTTCACCGGTGGCGTTTTTGTATCTTAGCATACCGCCATCGCCTGTTTTGATAACTTTACCTCTTAATTTTCCCATAAATTTATTTTGTTAAATTGTTATTCTCAAATTAATGAAATAAAAACGGTTTTTCAAATTTTTAACAATTATATTTTCATTATTAAAAGCATTATATTTTAAGAATAAAAAAAAGTAACCGTAAGTGGTTTAAAGAAAATTAAACTGCCTTCTTTTTAGTTAAAGGAATAAGCAATAACAAACCGATGATAAAGAAAACAATTAATGAAAGAACGGAAGGGCGCATGCCACCCATAATTTGGCTGATAGTACCAAACAATACGGTTCCCAGTATCATTCCCAGTTTTTCAATTACATCATAAAAGCTGAAAAAGCTCGTATGATCCTGTGTTTGCGGCAAATATTTACTGTATGTGCTGCGCGATAAAGCCTGTATGCCTCCCATAACCAAGCCTACTAAAAACGCCACAATGTAAAAATGGAAAGGCGTGCGTACAATAAGATACGTAAAGGCACAAATAAAAATCCATATAAAAATGGCGATCATTAATGATTTAATGTTACCGATTTTAGTGGAAAGCCACGAAAATAAATAGGAGCCGGCTATTCCTACAAACTGTATAATTAAAATACTGACGATGAGCGAAGTTGTTTTTGTTTTTTCTGCTTCCTCACCTGTTCCCCAGTCAATTTCGTTACGGGCAAATAATACGGCCACTACCATTACGGTTTGTACCCCCATATTGTAAAAGAAGTAACTTGACAGAAAACGTTTTAACTCGGGCATTAATTTAATTTGAGCCCATACACCTTTTAGTTCTTTAAAACCCTTCGATAAAATGGCTTGTTTTTCGCCTTCATGCTCAACGGCAAGTTTAGACGGCAACCCCCTAAACGTTACCTGCGCAAAGCCAATCCACCAAAGGCCTACAAACAAAAAGCTGTATTTTGCAGGGATATGAAATACCATAATACTTACCAAACAAAGGATAAGCAGTAAGGAGCTTCCGAAATAGCCCAAAGCAAATCCACGGGCGCTTACTTTATCCTGATTTTGTTCAGAGGCTATTTGCGGCAAATACGAATTATAATAGACTAAGCTGCCCCAGAAACC
>JBBRHI010000491.1:0-3020 GCA_038222995.1 Bacteroidia bacterium
TAGACGGCCTTTTGTCTATGGGTTACAAATTGCCTACACCTATTCAGCAGCAAGCCATCCCGGTTATTCAACAGGGAAAAGACCTTATTGCCTGCGCACAAACCGGCACCGGTAAAACAGCCGCTTTTGTATTACCTATTCTTGATAAAATAATTAAAACAAAAAAACACGGCGTTAATACATTGATTATTGCGCCAACCCGTGAATTGATTTTACAGATCGATCAGCAGATTGAAGGCATGGCTTACTTTTGCGGCGTAAGCTCAATCGGCATTTACGGCGGAAGCGACGGCATTGTGTGGGAAAGGCAAGCCAATGCCTTGAGGGAAGGTGTTGATATTGTGATTGCAACACCGGGCCGCTTAATTGCCTTACTGCAATCGGGCGATGTCAATTTTGATACCATTGAACATTTAGTGTTGGATGAAGCAGACCGTATGTTGGATATGGGCTTTTCGGATGACATTAGAACTATTTTAAAATATGTGCCCGACAAAAGACAAACAGTTATGTTCTCTGCCACTATGGCCCCTAAGATCAGGAAATTGGCAGAGCATCTGTTAACAAACCCGGAGTCTATAAACATTGCGATCTCTAAGCCTGCTGCAGGTATAGTACAGCAAGCTTATGTGGTGTACGACAATCAAAAGGAAAATTTATTGAAAGAGATTTTAAAGAATGAAGATTTTTCTTCTGTTATTATTTTCTCTTCCACCAAAGAAAAAGTAAAAGAATTATACCAAACGTTTAAAGCACTGAATTATTCCGTTAAAGGTTTTTCATCAGACTTAGAACAACCGGAGCGCGAGGAAATTATGCGCGACTTTAAAGCAAAGCGTTTGCGTATTTTGATCGGGACAGATATCTTATCGCGCGGTATTGATGTAGACGGTATTTCCTTAGTGATTAATTTTGATGCGCCTCCTGACCCGGAAGATTACATTCACCGTATCGGCCGCACGGCACGTGCAGAAAAAGCCGGTGTTGCCATTACTTTTATTAATGAAAAAGATCAGCAACGTTTTGCGCAAATTGAGGCCCTTATGGGTATTGATGTTGATAAAATTGCTATTCCTGAACAATACGGCAAAGGCCCTGAATATAATCCTGAAGCTAATAAGAAAAAATTTGATAAGCCAAGGGGCTTTGGAGGTAAGTCAAAACCGGGTGGCGGTAACGGCCAACGGTCGGGAAACAAAAAACCGTTTCATAAACCGAAAAAAGCATAATTATTTACGCAAAATTGTATATTTAAAACTTTAAATTAATTGTAAAATCCACAAAGCCTTTCGTAATCTTTACGGAAATTCAGCGGTATTTGCGGTTAAAGTAATATTATAACATGGATTCTAAAACAGCACTTCTCGAAAAAAAACAAGCCGAAGCCCTTTTAGGCGGCGGACAAAAACGTATTGACGCCCAACATAAAAAAGGCAAATTAACTGCGCGCGAACGCTTACATTTTTTATTGGATGAAGGCAGCTTTGAAGAGATAGGGATGTTGGTAACACACCGCAGCAAAGATTTTGGTTTAGAAAAAGAGCAATACCCGGGAGACGGTGTAGTAACGGGTTACGGCTCTGTTAACGGAAGATTGGTATATGTATTTTCACAGGATTTTACAGTGTTCGGCGGATCTTTATCTGAAACACACGCCGAAAAAATCTGTAAAGTAATGGACCTCGCCATGAAAAACGGCGCACCGTTTATCGGCTTAAACGATAGCGGTGGAGCGCGTATTCAGGAAGGCGTTGTATCGCTTGGGGGGTATGCTGATATTTTTTATCGAAACGTAAGGGCGAGCGGCGTTATACCGCAATTATCCGGTATTATGGGGCCTTGCGCCGGCGGTGCGGTTTACAGCCCTGCTATTACCGATTTTATTTTAATGGTAGAAAATACAAGCTACATGTTTGTAACAGGGCCTAACGTCGTAAAAACAGTAACGCATGAAGAAGTAACCTCCGAAGAATTAGGCGGCGCTATGACACATGCAAGCAAAAGCGGCGTGACTCATTTTGCCTGTGCGAACGAAATTGAAGCGATTACTAATATTAAACAGATCTTAAGTTATGTTCCCCAAAATTGCGAGGAAGATGCTCCTTCTGTACCTTATGAACACACAGGTTCAGAGTCAAGGCCTGAATTAAATTCTATTATTCCTGAAAATGCCAATCAGCCTTACGACATTCGTGAAGTCATTGAAAAAGTAATTGATTATAATAGCTTTTTAGAAATACATAAACATTTTGCGGAAAATATTGTGGTTGGCTTTGCGCGCTTAGCGGGCCGTTCAATCGGCATTGTGGCTAATCAACCTGCCGTACTGGCGGGTGTATTGGATATTCACTCTTCTACGAAAGCAGCACGTTTTGTTCGCTTTTGCGACTGCTTTAATATTCCTTTATTGGTGTTTGAAGATGTACCGGGCTTTTTACCGGGTACCGACCAGGAGTGGAATGCGATTATTACGAATGGTGCAAAATTGTTGTATGCATTCAGCGAAGCAACTGTTCCGCGTATTACGGTAATTACCCGTAAAGCTTACGGTGGCGCTTATGATGTCATGAACAGCAAGCATATTGGAGCCGATATGAATTATGCATGGCCAAGTGCAGAAATCGCTGTAATGGGCGCTAAAGGAGCAGCTGAAATTATTTTTAAAAATGAAATCTCTGCTTCTGCAAATAAAGACGAGAAGTGGAAAGAGAAAGAAACAGAATACCAAACCATGTTTGCTAACCCTTACCGTGCGGCTGAGCGAGGCTTTATCGACGAAGTTATTAAGCCTGAGCAAACCCGTGAAAAATTAATTCGGGCCTTTAAAATGTTGGAGAATAAAGCGGATAAACTTCCTAAAAAGAAACACGGTAATATTCCTTTGTAGTGATGATCACAAATGCGCTGCTACTGATAGCCTTAGGTATAATTTCCTTAATAGGGGTTTTAGTAAGCGTTATTTTTACGATCATCACATTTTCCAATAATAAACCAGGGAAATATGCATGGCTTACAGGGTT
>JBBRHI010000492.1:0-3013 GCA_038222995.1 Bacteroidia bacterium
GATAAAAATTAGGTTTAGGATCTGCCCAGCCAATATCTAATCGAATATTAATTTTTTGTTTTTTATCTAATAGAAACCTTAGCCCACCGCCATAAGCCAATTTAAAATCGCTTAAGTTAAAATTGGAAACTTTATCAGAAACATCACCGGCACTAATGAATGCAACAGCTCCAATACGCCAAAACAATGGAGCCCTATATTCAGTTTGAACCATCATTAAATTATTATCTCTATACCTGCCCTCATAAAAGCCTCTCATTTTTTTTGTTCCACCTAATAAAGCCATTTGATTGAATGGAATAGCGCCATTTCCAATAATGGAATATAGATTTAATGCTAAAGTATGTTTAAATTTTGTAGTGAAATAGGTAGAGCCATCAAATATTAATCTATTGTTACTAAAACTACTACCAAGAGCTTTATCGTCAACTTGAAAAGACAACTCCGCAAAATAGCCTTTTGTTGGATAAAAAAGATTATCACGACTATCATACTTCACAACCAGGCCAAGCGAAGACACTTTTCCGCCTCTACTACCAATTACATCTCCGTTATCTAAAATGCCGCCCGAGTCAACTTTTGTTACTCTAAAATCATCAAAATTATATTTAATACCTGCATATGTACTCGGTGCCAATCTTTTTAATGCATTTAATTTTAGTCTGGGAAATGTAACATCATACAACTCTTGAGCATTAAATGGCTGTTTATTTCCTACGCCCCAAAAAAAGTAATTGTACTTGTAATATCCTATCTCACCAAATACATTATAATCTTCGTTTTTTAACCACAAATTAAACGGAAGGTAAACAAGAGTTTGTTGGAGTTGAGTAAATGCTAAGCCAAATTGAACACTTGAAGGTCTATTATTTATGCTGTCTTTTTTTAAACGCCAGGTTATAATGCCTGAAGCGCCTACCGCAAATTTTGTTTCTGGCAAATAAAAAAGCAGGGGTAAGCCCAATATTTTATATCGCTTGGTTTTTGCAGAGTCTTTTTTTACTATAGAATCAGATAAGTTAAAATTTTTACTCTTGCCTTCAAAAGAAATTGCCAGTAAAAAGCAAAGCGGCAAAATCAATCGTGAGATTTTTGACATAAATAATTTATAGATATTTAAAAATTGTAGTTATTATTTTATAGCCTGCGCCAATAGTACCTTTTAATGTGCCACTTACCTTTGAGTGACCAATTCGCACTCTATATTTTACCGGGATTTCAATTGTTTTAAATTTATGTTTGGCTGCTTTTAATTGCATTTCCACTGTCCATCCATAAGTTTTATCTTTCATGTCAATTTCAATCAGTTTATCATACTTTATAGCTCTAAACGGCCCTAAATCAGTGTAAGTAACTCTATAAAACAGTTTAATTAATGTTGTTGCTAACCAATTGCCAAAAATTTGTTGCGGAGTCATTGAGCCTTTTTCTCTATTACCCAAAGCTCTTGATCCAATTACCATATCAACTTCATCATTAATTATTGGCGAAATAAGTTGCTCAATCTCTTCGGGATAATCAGAGTAGTCGGCATCAATAAAAACAACTATATCAGGTTTTCTTGAAAACTCTTTTACATATGCAATGCCTTTTAAGCAGGCATTACCATATCCTTGTGTAGGCTCATCTAAAACAATTGCACCTGCATTTTTCGCATTTACGCTAGTTAAATCATTGGAGTTATTATTTACTACGATAATTTCATCAACTATATTCCTTGGAATATCATGAATGACCTTTGAAACGGAATTTTCTTCGTTAAAAGCCGGTATGATAACAACTACGTGTGGCTTATTCTTCATATTCGTGTATTCTGTTTTGCTTTCCCTCTAAATTATAAAATCTCCAGGTGCCTCTTTTTTTTCCATTAAATTGTTTTCCCTCTTCAGTTATAAGGCCATTAATATACCGCTTTACGTATCCTGAAATTTCATCTTGCGAGTAACTTGCTTCTTCAATCAAATTGCCTTTGTTGTCATAGCTTTGCCACCAACCACTTTTATAATTGTTATGAAAATAGCCTTGCTCCTTAATGGTGCCATCTATATAATAAAATTTCCAATATCCATCTTTCAAGCCTTTGTTAAACGACCCCTCTGATATTAAAATACTATCCGAAGTAAATTCTTGTGTTAACCCAACCAAGGTATCGTTTTGATAATTGACAAACTTTAAGGTTTCAGTTCCAAATTTTAAGTATCTCCAAAAGCCTTGTTTCTTATTTAGCTCGTATTTTCCACAGCTTACTAATTTATTGTTACATAAAATGTCCCACCATCCATTTTTCTTACTATCCACATAAGAACCTTGATACAGTAAATTACTTTTTACATTAATAATCTTCCAATACCCCTGTTTCAAATTAGCAGAATCTACAGAACCATTTATAGTATATTCGCCAAACTTGTAATTCGCATAGTTTTTAAACGTTAAATCAATTTCAGGTATTTTAGTCAAATATTCAGGTATTATATTATTTATTTTACTCTTTTCGTTTAAAGCAAAAGAAGGCTCGGTGGTCTCTCGAGGGTGAGAACAAGAGAGTAGGAGCCCTACTAAACAAGAAACAAACAAACAAAAGGTATATTTCATAGTACAAGTATATAGAATACAAGTAATTAGTTATGTCTTGATGCCGACAATTTAGGTTGCAAAGCTCCCTTATTTTTGACTAAATTAATGCCAATTTCTTATGCGCTTTAAGCGAGTCGCTTTATATTTTCTGTTTTTGTCATTCTCATTTATTTCTTTTGGGCAGACATTCGACAATTTTACAACAAAGGTTGATGATTACTTGAAAAGTTATGTAAGTTCGGGACTAGTTGATTATGCGCTTGTAAAAGAAAACAAGAAGGAATTAACTGATCTTATTGCATTGTTTGATAGCGTAAAGCCTTCGAGCATAAATGAAAAAAAGGCCTACCTAATTAATTTGTACAATCTTTCTGCTATTAAATTGTTGGCAGATAATTACCCGGTATCTTCCCCCAAGGAAATAACTTCCTTCTACGAT
>JBBRHI010000493.1:0-3011 GCA_038222995.1 Bacteroidia bacterium
AAGCCAACATTTACAGGTGTTTGCCAGCTACCGTTAACATTCATCGTACTGTAAAATATATCAAAGCCACCCATTGTTTTATGGCCTGTAGAACTAAAGTAAAGCGTAATTCCGTCAGGATGCAAAAAGGGAGCCTCTTCATCATATTTTGTATTAACAGTACTTCCTAAATTAACCGCTTTTCCCCAATCTCCTTTTTCATCCAATTGGCTTTTATAAATATCTCGGCCTCCAAATCCACCGGGCCTGTCGCTTACAAAATACATGGTGTTACCGTCGGCTGTTATAAATGCGCTGGGTTCCCAATGTTTGCTGTTAATATTTGAATTTAATTTCTCCGGCGCCGACCAAACATCTCCTTCTAAATGTGTTTTGTAGATATTACCGTCGCCGTTATCGTCTTTATAGATCAAAATATTTTGCCCGTCAATTGTTATCCCTACAGTAGCTTCGTTGCCATCGGTGTTAATGGGGCTTCCAATATCTTTTGCTTCAGTCCATTTTCCGTTCTCAAAATCTGTAATATAAATATCTTCAAAAAATTTTCCGTCATCATACGTTTTACCGCCTGTACTGCCTTCTCTCCTGGATGTAAAGATCATGGTATGCCCATCTGCAGTAACTACCGGCGAATAATCCGGATATTTTGAATTAACGGATTTACCCATGTTCTCTAACTTTAAACGAACCGGTGTGAGCATTAATTCCTTCGCTGTATTACACATCTCAATCTTACGATCGGCATCCTTTTCATTTACTTTATCTGATCTGTGGTATTTAATGAGCTCCTGCCTGTAAAGATTATATTCTGCAATGGCCTTATCAAATTTGGAATGTATATGATACGCGTCTCCAAGCAATTTGTATGTTAACAGAGGGGCACTCCTTTCGGCGGATTCATGTTCCTTATAGGCTGGAGAGACAGATTTAACGGCCTTTTCCAGAAAATAAATGGCTTTTTCCTTAGCCATACCGGATTGCAAATAACAAAACCCTATTTTATAACAAAGGTTGGAGTTAGTGGTATCACTGTTGTATAATTCAAGATACATGGGAAGCGCCCTTTCATAATTTTTTTCTTCAAAAATACCATCTACCTTATTAAATTTAATATCAAAATCAGAATTTTTCTGAGAAAAAAACTGAAGGCTTGTGAAGATAAAGGCAATTACAAATAAAGATTTTTGCATATATTAGGTTTAAAAATTAAATAAAGATTTTTTAGCAAGGTAGTGCAGGTAAGGTTAATAAAGGAATATCTACATGAAAAGCCATTTTTTTAGTATTGCTTTCTTTAAATAAACGCTCTATTAAATTATGTTTTTGAGGGATCATCGTGATCATATCAATATTTTGATTCACAATAAATTCACTGATCCCTGCTATGATATCATTATTTTCTAAAAAATGATACATATGATTTTTGTTCTCAAAGTATTTTTCTATTCTTCTCCCGGAAACACCATCGTCTTTCCCTATTTTATCTGCCTGTTCTTTTACCACATTTAATATGGAAATATTGGAGCCGAATGATTCTATTAAATCTTTTAAAGGCTCATGCATAGCCATTTCACACTCCATTTTAAGATCACTGGCAAAAACAATTTTCTTTATTTCTTTAAATTGAGAAGCTTCAGGAACAATAATTACAGGCGTTTGTGTATTTTTAACCACATCGGTTGTTATGCTTCCGAAAACAAATTCGCTGATGGTGCCTGTTGCGCTTAACCCCATCACTATAAGGTCGGGCTTTTCTTTTTCCTCTATACCGGCAATTTCATCAACGGCAAAACCGCTCATCATTTTGCATTCAATCTCTACGTTTGAACCCTTACTTAAAAACACGGCTTCCTCGTTTAAACGATCGGCAAATCCCTTTTCTAATTCTCCGGTATCAATCATTTCGTTTGTGGAAAAATCTCCGGTTGTCAAAACCGGAATGTTATACACATGAAACAATAACACTTTGTAGTTAAGCGACTTAGCCAAGTTTACAGCGTATCTTGAAGCATTTCGCGATACATCTGAAAAATCGGTAGGAACTAATATTGTTTTCATAATACAATAGTTATTCAACTTTAATGCCACCGGTTCCTTTGTAAAAAATGTATTTTCTTAATATTAAAGGATCAAATCTGTAACCTGTCTGTAAATATTGTTTAATTTTCGGCTTTTAATGGCGGGTAAAACAAGCACATATTTTAAGGAATTTATATCAAGCGAAAAAAACGCGGGAATTATACTCATCATCTGCGCCGTTATTTCTCTAGTCGCAGCTAATTCTTTTTTATCAGAAAGATACGTTCATTTTTGGCATCTAACATACGGCTTTTCATTTTTAAATTTTGATCTGCACTTCAGTATTGAACATTGGATCAACGACGGACTTATGACCATTTTCTTTTTAATGGTAGGGCTGGAAATAGAAAGGGAACTGCATAACGGTGAATTAAGCCCGATCAAAAATGCCATATTACCCGTAGGCGCTGCCATTGGGGGGATGTTGATGCCTGCGCTTATTTTTAGTATCATAAATTACAATACCTCTACAAGTAACGGTTTCGGTATACCGATGGGTACTGACATTGCTTTTGCACTTGCAGTAATAGCACTTGCGGGCAACCGCGTTCCTATGTATATTAAAATTATACTAACTGCCCTTGCCATTATTGATGATTTAGGTTCTATACTCATAATTGCGTTTTTTTACGGCTCTTCTATTAATATACTATACTTAATAATTGCCCTTGCAATATTTACTGTTCTTATACTACTGAACCGACTAAAAGTACAATCCTTTATTGCTTATATTTTATTAGGGGCAGTGATGTGGTTTTTTATGATGCAATCCGGTATTCATCCTACTATTGCAGGTGTTTTATTGGCATTTGTATATCCTTTCGGCGACGGCTCAAGCACATCGCCTTCTATTAAACTGCAACATAAATTACATATACCTGTTAGCTATGTTATACTTCCTCTATTTACGCTGGCTAATACAGCTATTCCCT
>JBBRHI010000494.1:0-3008 GCA_038222995.1 Bacteroidia bacterium
AATAAGTTTCAGTCTTACTAAACCTACTTCGGTAGCTTTTAGATTTGAAGAAACTCCCCTGTAAGGTAAACTAACATCAATTATGTACTACAACTTATCTTACATTAAAAATCCCACCGATAAGAATCGGTGGGATTAAAATTAAGTAAGCTTATTTTTTATCTAATATAGTTCCATCAAAACTTAAAACGGTAAAGGCAGGCTTGGTATTAGCTAAAACAACAATTGATTTACTGAAATGTCCTTCATGCCCTTTAAAAGGTTTAAATTGAGCCACAATTAATCCTGAATCATTTTTTAAGATCGGATTTTTCGGAAATTTACTTATTGTACATACACAACTACTTTGCACACTATCTATAATTAGTGGTGTATCGGAGGTATTAATAGCATAATATTTTATAATTGTACAGTCTTCACTCATGACTTGTCCTATATTGATATTTTTTGAACGAAAAAAAACAGATGATTTTGTTGATAGTGTATTTTCAGTCGAACTATCTTTATTAACGGATGGTTCGCAGCTTAATAAAAAAATTGCGGGAATATAAAATAATTTATTGATTTTCATTGATGGAATTTAATTGAGTATAAATATTGTCTTTTACATATGGCATGTATTGTATAATGCCTTTGTATTCAAGATTATTTTGTTTATTGATCAGTAGGAATTCAGGAAATTCATAAACACCGAGTTTTTTAAAATCCTCTTGGCTTATATAATAGTAATCTATATCATAAGGAAACTCATCTTTTATATAAGTTAAGAACCAATCAAACGTTTGGTTTGGCTTCACCGGACAAAATAAAGAAATGATCTTAAAATCAGGATTGTTTTTATAGTGCTTATTTAATTTTTCAAAATCAGGCATGGATTGTATACATGCGCCGCAAGAACTAGACCACATATCAATACAAACTGTTTTCCCTGAAAACTCGGAAGTTTTAAAAATTTCGCCTTTTGTGTTTTTAAAACTTATGTCAAATTTACCCAAAGAGCGTGTCTTATCGGTAGAGCCTTTCGTAACCATATAATCAAGGTTTTTATAGATAAAAGGATAAATGAAAAGTATGATTATACAAAATATTAATAAAGTGTATTTACCGGACAGAAAATTCGTCTTTGGTTTAAATCTAATAAATATTAGATAGAGTCCGATAGCCATATATAGCAGGTCCGGTAATCTTGGAATATTAAAAGAGGTTACCATCGAGATAATCATCATTAAATAATACGGAGCAGCCAAGCAGCATAGAATAATACCGCTTTTTGCTTTAGAACGACTATAGAATAAACAGGTGAGATACAAAAACAAAATAACAAGAAGCGCCATTAAGTATGGCTTATAGATATCCGAATATTGATTTAAAGTCTCACTGTTTCTAAAATATATTAACTCTGAAAGTAAAAAGAATATAATGACCCCAAACAGGATGATTAAGCCGTAAATCAACTTTTTTAAATAATTTTTCATATACGTTTTCGGGTTAGTATGCAATACTATCATTTATAAGAGTTTATTCCAAAGCAGTTTTATTTCTTTAACTCTTATTCACATATACAGTAATTATTAAAAAACTAATCCATTGTCAATAACTCTTAACGTTTTATAAAGGAATTTTTTAACATATTAATGAAAAATCCCTTAAGTTTACAGGCTTATTTTTTTGAACGTTGGAAACCGAAGATAATATCATTACGCGCCAGTTATATCCTTACCAGGAGCAGGCCGTTAATACTATTTTTAATAAGCTGAAAGACGCTAAGCCTAATGAAAATATATTGTTCCAATTACCTACAGGCGGCGGTAAAACCATTATTTTTTCAGAAATAGCCAAGCGTTACATTACTCATTTCAATCGTAAAGTATTAATCCTTACACACCGTATCGAATTAAGTAAACAAACGTCTGCCGTGCTGGCAAGCATCGGTATTAAAAACAAGGTCATTAACTCAGAAGTGAAAGATTTGCCTCAGCAGAGTGACTTTCAAAGCTTTACGGCCTTAGTGGAAACGTTGAATAACCGCTTGCAGGAAGACGATCAGTTTTTGGAAGACATTGGCTTAGTGATAGTGGATGAGGCACATTACAACTCATTCCGTAAGATCTTTCATTATTTTGAAAACGTAAATATTTTAGGTGTAACCGCTACGCCTTTAAGCAGCAATAAAAAATTACCGCTTTATCAAACCTATAAAGAAATTATTGTGGGAGAAAGTATTCCCGCATTAATTGAGCAGGGCTATCTTGCGGAAGGTGTCACGCATTCGAATGATGTAAACCTAAGCGGATTAAGGATCGGTAATAACGGTGAATTTACAACAGGCTCGCACGAAATGTTGTATACCCAGGCTTTAATGCAGGGTAAATTACTGGATGCTTATGAAGAGATAGGAAAAGGGACTAAGACCCTTATTTTTAACGCGGGTATTTTAACCAGCATTGCCGTTTACAACATGTTTAAGGCAAAGGGTTACCCGGCAAAATATTTAGACAGCACCTTCAGCGAACGTGACAGGGCTGAAACACTGGAATGGTTTAAAAATACGAAAGACGGTATTTTAAGCTCGGTCAGTATTTTAACGACGGGTTTTGATGAGCCCGAAGTAGAAACTATTATTTTAAACAGGGCCACAAAATCGTTAACGCTCTATCACCAGATGATAGGCCGCGGATCGAGGATATTGCCGAATAAAAAGAAATTTAATATTGTTGACCTCGGTAATAATTCCCGTCGCTTTAATTTGTGGCAATTTCCTATTGACTGGAAACACGTGTTTGTGGCCCCTCATTTGTATTTAGAACAACGCTATAAAGATGAATGGGATTATGAGTTAGAGAACGATTATGGGCTGCCTGAAGATATTAAAGCGCGTTTTTTAAACTCATCGGCCGAAGCCTTTATTGTGAGAGAGCTCTATTTACAATGCCTTCGCAAGGGTTTAAAACCTCAAATTGTTTTGGACCAATCCTTAGACGATCACTTTGGGCGCATTAAAGATAACG
>JBBRHI010000495.1:0-2996 GCA_038222995.1 Bacteroidia bacterium
TCTTTTTAGCTATTTTTTTAGCGGTAACTTTTTTCTTTACTGGAGCAGTTACTTATCATGCCGATGGAACTACTTTTTCCGCAGGGGCTTCTGATTTTTTTGTTTTATCCGTGAAGTAGGTTTCAGCAAATTGAGTGGAAGATTGACCGTTCTCAAAACTGATAAGTAATTTACTTAATACGTCTTCTCGGTCTTTTAAAATATCTTTTCTCCCTGCAATTTTATCAGCAATCTCCTCAGCCCATTTGTAAAATTTACCGTAGGATTGAGTTTTTACTTTATCAGTAGTTACGTGCTTCGGGGTTGCTTTTTCTTTGCCTGATTCATTAGCCGTCTTAATGGCATCTTCTACTTCGGCAGTAGTTTTATCAATGTCGCCTTTTACTGCTTGCATAATTTGTATTACAGCGTGTGCGCTTATTTTACCTTCTTTTATTAAGTGCTGAACTTTCATACTTGTTTTTGTAAGCATAATCAGGTTTTCAATGTAGCCTCTTGCTTTGCCTGTTTTCTTTACTACATCGGTTGTTTTCCAACCGAAGTTTAAAAGGCGTTTTATTACTTCGGATTGTTCGAGCATCGTTAATGGTTTACCATCGTTGTAAATCAAAAACTCTAAGGTGCGCTCTTCATCATTTAATGCGCCTTGCTCAATAATTACAGGCACTCGTTCAATTTTATGCCCTTTGGTTAAGGCAAGGTTTACAGCTCGCATTCTGCGGTGACCATCCTTCAGGATAATCTTGTCTCCTTTTTTATAGCCTTTTAAGGGGTTGCGAATTCCGTTTTCAAGTATTGAGTTCATTAACTCTTCAATGTCTCCGTACTCTGAACGTGGGTTTATTTGCTCATCGGCTACAATTAGGCTTGGCGATACCATCAAGTAATTGTCTTTTAATACCGTGGTCTCTGCTGTTTTGTTTTCTGTTGGTTTCATTTTTCGTTTTTGTTTTAAGTTTATACTCTGTTTTATAATCCGCTCCTTTATTGGGCGGTGCAGGGTGTGTATCATACGTTGTGCCACGAATCTATTGTTATCAGAGAGTTTCGGAGCATTTGGCTTCTATTGGCTTTGCTTTTAAGCATTCGGATTTAATGTCCGAATTTGTCCGAGAAATTTAGCGGACATTGAAGCAGGTTCCTCTGCCAACGAGAGCCAATTGGCTCTCGTATTACTTGCTACTTTAAATTTATTTAGGTAATTTCGCTATACATTGCTTTAAAGCAATAATTATGACGTTATTTCGTGGTTAGCGGCTGCGTTGCTTTAAAGCAATAATTATTACGTTTTTTCGTAGTTAACGGCTGAGCTAATGCCGAATCGTTTAACTCCAAAATAAAACTCTTTAGAGCCAATTTAAGAGGCGTAACTGATGTTAAATTCTTCTTGTTTAGGTTAGGAAAATTGTTTGCTTAACGAATCTGCTCCCCAGAAAATTAAGTTGACCCGGTACTTGTCCTTAATTATCAGTAAACATTAATGTATCGGATGCCTGATAGATGTTTACGCCAACAATTTTATAGTTCTTATCGTATAAAAATTCTTCTTTAAAGGTCGAATCTCTTAAATGATTTTTAGTAAGTGAAAAAATATCTTTCCCGATGGATTTAATACTATACTTCCAGTCATCAAAACCTTTTGGTAAACTGGGTGGATATTTTTCTGTATCAAATTCATAATTAAATACGGTATCTTTTTTAGTAAGAGCAAGGGTATATATTGAATCAACAATATCGTCATCAAAATGTTTATTTAGCTTTATTTCATAATATCCATCCTTAATGAATTTAAATGTTCGTTGTCTTTCCACACCCTTACCATTTCTCTTATATTCAAAAAACATATTAATAGAGTTTGCCGAATCGACAACTTTTAAATTAATCGGTTTTTCATACAATTTCGAGTAGTAAGAACACTTTAAATTATAAGAAACTGTTTTTTTACTCTCGTTCATATTACACGAAGAGAGTGCAATAAAAACAATTAAAAAACATAATGAAATCAGTCTTGCCATAGTATCAATATTTCTCTTTAGCGTCTTTAGCTCCTTGCTCAAATCCTTTTTTATACTTCGGATTCACTTTGATTAATTCATCCTTTTGCTTTGAATAATTTTTGTATGCAGCACTTTTAGGATTTTGGTCTTTTAAATCCTTATGGTCTTTTTCTCCGAATCCATTCCCGCTTTTCTTTTCCTCTTCTTTAGCTTTATCGAATCCGGTTTTTCCACCCTTTTTATAAGCATCAGTGTATTTTTTCACTTGACCACCATGAAGTTGAGTTTCATGAGTTGCTGTTTCTGCAATATCCTCCTGACTTTCTCCTAAACTCACCAAACTTAATTTAAAATTAAGATTTTTTTTGTTTGCATTATAATCAGCTCCAAATGAGCCTTCAACGTTTGATGGAAGACTAGTTTCTAGGTTTTCTAACGAATAATCAAAAATACTTAAATCATGGTTATTAAGAGCTCCATCTTCTTTGAAAGTATACCCTGCCAAAGTCTGACCTTTTTTCGCAAATTGAGAAAAGAATTTTTGCCCCTCTGGTGTTTTTAACATATCCTTAATCACAGCCTCTGTTTTCGCAGAAACCTGCCCTTTTGTATATACCGAATTTCCAGTTTCATCCAACCCAGTAATGTGATAAGGATAAATATCATTTCCATCAGCATCTACTAAGTATATTGGACTATTTGCCCCAAAAACATAAGGACTAAACTCAGGATATTTAGAGTATTTGTTATCAATTGACCACCATCTTCCTAAGCGTGGGTCATAATGCCTTGCACCGAAATCAAGGTTGTTTCCCGTACCCGAAATCTCGTCATCCTTCTCTTTGCCGTTCATGCCAAAGCTATAATGTGTTGTGCGGTTAGAAAACAAACTAGGGTTGGATGCTTGAGTACTGTTGTACAAAACATTGATATTACTATAAGAAGTATTATTTTGTAAACTAAATCTCATCCAAAACAAAGATAATAAAAAAAGAGAAA
>JBBRHI010000496.1:0-2995 GCA_038222995.1 Bacteroidia bacterium
CGTTAAGCGGCTCTCTGTGATTTTCCCGTTTATAACTGCCGGATGCCAGTGAGGCATATCGGTTAACGCTCTAGTAATAGGCTCCTTATAGGATTCGCCGGCGCTATTAGAAACCGTAATGGTATTTACTTTAATGTTTCCGTCCTTAAAAACAGTAATAGTAACTTTATATAAGTTCGACGCAGGAATCTCTAAATTTTCTTTCTTTAACCGGTTAACCACATATTCTTTAACCGTATTTGTGCCTTCTTCATAATACGCGTCTCGGGTTGCCGTTGCATCAGGGTTTTCCAAAGTTGTACCCGACGGTGGAGAAGCAGTGTTATTATTCAGGTCGTACCTGTTATCATTTTCCGCTTTACCTTCTTCTTTTTTCGATGCGTCTTTTTGCGGGGCTGCTTTTTGCTTAGCTTTCCCAAGCGATGCGTTCATGGTATATTCTTTTTTACTGTCTGCTTTTTCGGTTTCGGCAGCGATTGGTTGTGTAATCGTTTTATCGCTTGTTAAAGCATCCGTTTCAGCTCGCTCTTCTTTTAAAACTGCTCCCGCACCGGTGCTGCTTAACACAGGTCCTTGCTGCATATTTCGTGCAACCTGCTCATCGTTGTCGCTGTAGTTTTTAGTTAACCCTCCCTGTTCTGCGGCCTTATATTCATCTTTAGCTATTTTGGGTTTCTCACCTTGTTCCGCTATTTTTTCCTGTACAGTTAATCCTTCGGTATTTATTTTAGTATCACTGTTTTTTGTTTCAACAGAATTATAGTTATAACCGGGCCGGGCATTAGATGCTGCGCTTTCAGCCGTTTCTGTTTCGGCAGGTATTAACGCCGGTTGTTCATGCGGATCTGTAATTTCTTTATTTAAAGCAAGGTTTGAAGTATCATTTTTTGTGCTTTCAGTTATATAAAAAACGGAAAGCACTATCAAAATAACAAGAGATGCCGCGGCACTTAGCCATACTAGTTTTGATGCCGGTTTTGTTTTCTTTTCTGTTATGGCGGCACTTATGGACGCGTTAATTTCATCAGTCAAAGTTCTCGCTTTTTCCAATGAAGAATATGATGAAAACCCCTCTAACGCTTCTCTTTCAAAATCATCCAAATCGGCCGGCGAAGAAGAATCCCTCTTCTTTTCTTCGAGCAGTTTAAATAACTCTTCCGCACTTAAAGGCTTATTTTTTTTAGGATCGTTCACTGCTTTTTTCTAATTTAATTTTTAAGTTTCGTTTACCATTCTGTATAAAACTTTTCACTTCATTTAATGTGTAACCCGTGTTATTCGAAATTTCCTGGTACGATTTTTCTTTTAAATAAAACAGGTCAATACATACACGTTGTTCTTCGTTCAGTTCTTCTATTGCCTTTTCCAAGGCATTATATTCCGTTTCTTTTGCTTCGTGTGTTTTAAGATGCAAGCCCGTCTCTGTTTCCATAAATGAATCGGCATGTATCTTCAGATCCATCTCTTTATTAAGCCTTGCTTGCTTCTTACGAATTATCATTAAACAATGATTTTTCGAGAATGTATACAGCCAGCTTTTAAAATAGTGTACTTCGTGTTTTAGCAGGTCGGCCATCAGTTTTTCGAAAATATGCATAACCGCATCTTTTGCCTCATCTTCGTCTTTCAGGTATTTAAAGCACAACCCTAAAACCAGGTGGGCATATCTTTTATATAAGATACCCACAAACACCTTATCGGTTGAGTGTTTGTACTCTGTAATTAATTCGTAATCAGAGAAGTGATTATATTTTTCGTTGTATACCAGGCAAAAAAACTGAATGTTAAAGATACTTTTTTTTTGACAAAAAATATATTTGATTTTGCCTTGAATACTTAAGCGCAAATACTATATTTGTTGGTTCTACATATAGTTGCATAAAAACGGCAAGTAGTTTGTAGGGTATTGAACGCGGCTTGAAGTTTTTTGTAAAACATATTTTAATAGTAGTGTTGGCTTTTTCGAGCTTAAGCTTTCAGCAACAACCTACTTTTGATCCTGTTTCAAAGGGAAAGGCTATTTTTATCTACAACTTTACAAGGTATTTTGAGTGGCCCGAAAAAATGAAGTCCGGCAATTTCATTATCCAGGTAATTGGCTCAAACATCAATATTCACCAGGAACTCAATAAAATGGCTGCTATCAAGCAGGTAGGAAACCAAAAACTAGAAATTAGGATCTCTAATACGATAGACGTTAATTTAAAACCTCACATTATTTATATTTTAAATGATGCTTCCGATCTTTTAAAGGAAGTGGCACTAAAATTTAAAGGTAAAGGAGCATTGATCGTTACTGAAAAAAACGGAATGGCAAGAGCCGGCGCCGCCATTAATTTTGTAGCGGTAGATAATAAGCAGAAATTTGAATACAATAAAAATAATGCGGTTTCGGCCGGACTGAAAACAAGTGATGAACTAAAAAATTTAGCTATTGCTGTTGATTAAATTAATTATTAAGTTTGTGTATATGATAAACATTTCAAAATCATACCATTGCGTTAAAAGTAGCCTTTGCTGCTTGCTGGTATTTTTATGTTTTCATGCCGGGTCACAAACCAATTTATTAATGGAAGCCCAGGAGTTGTGTAATACAAAGCAATTCGACAAAGCAGTGCCAATGCTCGACAAAGTTGTCGCAAACCCGGAAACTAAAAATGATCCGGCTTCATGGCATATTCGTTCATATGCTTATTTACAACTTTTTAAACAATCTACGGGTAACGCTACTTCTAAAATAAAACTATTGGATGTGTCTGTTAAGTCTGCCGAATACTCCATTCTTTTAGATAAAGAGAATACGTATAAAGATAATAATACAGCGTTCATTAAAAGTGCGGCTACATCTTACTATAAGCTTTGTATTGTATTGCTGCAGGATTCGTTAGACGATAAAAAATCTGATACCTGTTATTTTAAATACAAAAAATACACTGCACTTCTGTACCCTGAATTTCAATTTAAAGAAAAAGACATCGAATACTATAAAGCAAAA
>JBBRHI010000497.1:0-2985 GCA_038222995.1 Bacteroidia bacterium
TCTTTAAGGTTGGCGGCTATTTTTAAAGCACTTGTATAGTTCAAAATACTTTTCTCATACTCACCGATCTCCATATATACATTGCCTAACCTAAAGGATGCCTGCGCTTCTCCTTTTAAAAATCCTATTTTTTTAGAAAGATTAAGCGCGTTCCCGGCGTATTTAAAAGCACTGTCGTATTCCGAGATCTTTGTATAAGCATAACCAATGGCACTGAACGTTGTGGCCTTGCCCGTATCGGGCTGTGTAACGGCAAGTACCTTCTTTAAAGAATCAATTTCTTTATTTTGAGCGGCCGCGGATTGAATAAAAGCAATCAGACAACATACGTATATAAAGCCGCCTTTTATCACCGGTTTCTAATGATTGATCACATTAATCGTTTAATCCTGGTTCCTTAATTTTACCATGGTTAAAATGGTAGCAATAGCAACCGTTTCGCCTGTTTCATCATACACATCCACTAACCATTTTACAATCCCTTTCGCAATATCTTCTTCGCTTTTTTTCTCCTGTACTATTTTTTCCTTGCAGGTAAACCGAACGCCAATGGTGCTGCCCATATATACCGGTTTTGTAAAGCGGCATTCATCGATGCCGTAATTTAAAAGTACAGGGCCTTTTTTTGCATTTACAAATAAGCCGGCCGCTTTGCTTAAAATATAATAACCATGGGCTACACGGCCTGTAAAAATTGTTCCTTCTAAGGCAGTCACATCTGTATGCGCATAAAAATGATCGCCGCTTACATTTGCGAAATTTATTACATCTGCTTCTGTAATAGTATGTTTAGCGGTAATTAAGGTTTCACCGATTTCAAGGTCTTCAAAATATTGGCGAAACGGGTGAATGTCTTTTTCTATTTGCTTTGCCCCTTGCTGGTATTGATTTAAAATAGCGGTAATAGTTGTTGGAGAACCCTGAATAGCGGTACGTTGCAGGTAATGAAACACACCTCTCTTACCGCCCATTTCTTCGCCGCCGCCTGCTCTTCCAGGGCCGCCATGCACTAACATCGGCATTGGTGAACCATGGCCTGTACTTTCTTTAGCGCACTCTGCATTCAATACCAAAATACGGCCATGCATGCAAGCCGCGCCAATTGTGTATTTACGGGCAATACTATTATCGGCTGTGATAATAGAACTTACTAATGAGCCTTTGCCCATTTTGCTTAATTCAATCGCCTCTTCAATCGTTTTGTAAGGCATAATGGTACTTACAGGGCCAAAGGCTTCTACGTTATGGCAATCGGTGTTGGTAAACGGCTTATCATTGTAAAAAATAATAGGCGGCATAAATGCGCCTTTATGTTTATCAGCTCCTTTTACTTCAAAGTTTTCGAAGTTGCCTATAATTATTTTTTGCGTTTTAGAAAGCAGCTCTACTTTTTCTTTTACTTCAATTAACTGGGATTGCCCTGCCAGTGAGCCCATGCGAACACCTTCCACATTAGGGTCACCGATCACGTTTTGAGCTAATCGTTTTCCTAATGCAATCTGCACATCTTCCACCATATTTTCAGGAACAATGATACGGCGAACGGCAGTACATTTTTGCCCGGCTTTAGTGGTGATTTCTCTTGCTACTTCTTTAATAAAAATATCGAATTCAGGCATAGCCGGCGTTACGTCGGTTCCCAATATGCAACAGTTCAGCGAATCGGCTTCCATATTAAAGTGTACGGCTTCCTGCAATAAACGCGGATGTGCTTTCAGCATTTTACCGGTAGATGCAGAGCCTGTAAACGTTATAATATCCTGGCTTTCTACATGATCTAAAATTCCGTTGGCACTGCCGCAAATTAATTGCAAGGCTCCTTCCGGTAATATTTTACTCGCTATAATTTCTTTAACCACCGCCTCGGTTAAGAACGACGTTAAGGCTGCAGGCTTAACAATAGCAGGCACACCCGCTAACCAGTTAACCGCTACTTTTTCCAACATGCCCCACACCGGGAAATTAAAAGCGTTTATGTGAATGGCCACACCTTCTTTCGGAACACAAATATGATGTCCGATAAATGTGTTATTTTTAGATAAGCGTGCTACATCACCGTCATAACAATAGGTTTCGTTCGGGAACTGCCTGCGTAAAGACGCATATGTAAATAAATTACCGATCCCGCCTTCAATATCGACCCAACTATCAACACGTGTAGCGCCGGTTGCCCAGGATACTTTATAAAAATCTTCTTTTTTACTTTGTAAATGCAATGCCAATGCCTTCAGCATTAAGCCGCGTTCCTGGAAAGTCATTTTACGTAATTTCGGGCCGCCCACGGTACGCGCATAATCACACATCTTGGCAAAATCAAGCCCTTTGCTGCTTGCCGTAGCAACCACATCTCCTGTAATAGCGTTAAATAATTCCTGTCCGTTGTCAGCCCCGGCCACCCATTGGCCTAAAGCGTAGTTTTGTAATTTGTTCATAGTGAGGGCGTAAATAATAAGGTTAAATATAAAAAATTTGGGACAATTACACCTATTTTTTGTCCTAATTCTATCGCTTTGTCGGTTAGGGATTATTGGCTATTTTTGAGATGGAGGCCGATATTATCTAATATTGATATAACAAAATAAATAGAGAAAAGTTAACAAAGTTCTATTTTTGAGTAATCAACAAAATTAGCTGTTATTCTAATCTAAGATTTTAAATGCATTTACGGTTTCAGTAATTAAACCCAAACAGATAATCCATAATTATGTTTACGAAATATCTTAAAGAAGAACTGATCGCTCTTATTGAAAACCAAATTGAAGAAAACCTTCATCTTGATTATAAAGGAGCAGACTCATTGGGCAAAACCGATCCAAAGAAAAAAGATATATCAAAAGATGTTTCCGCATTTGCCAATTCAGATGGGGGAACTATAATATATGGCATCAAAGAGTTCGATGATACTTTAATGAGGCATCTTCCGGAAAAAATTGATCCTATAGAAAGAATAGTAATATCAAAAGAATGGATAGAACAAGTTATAAC
>JBBRHI010000498.1:0-2978 GCA_038222995.1 Bacteroidia bacterium
TTTTACCCGTTCAAAGTCACATTCTATATTTTCTTCCGCAACTGTTCTTTCAATAAAATCAATAGCAGCCATGTGACTTTCGGCTATTAATTTTGTATTTGCTTCGCCGAATTTAGATTCTAAATCATAATACCGGTCGTCTAACGCGGAAACTAAATGAGCAGTGGTTCTTCCGGTTTCTCCGCTTCCTATATAACCGTCTTCCACCAATATTACTTTTTTTCCTGATTTGCATAGGCAATAAGCTATGGTAACACCTGAAATGCCGCCTCCCACAATAATGACATCTGTTTTTTTATTTTCACTTAATTTTGTGTAAACAATAGGCTCAATGGATTCAACCCAATAAGGAATATGAGTTCCTGCAGTAAATACTTGGGTATTGTTTGTATTAATATGCTTCATAAATAATAGGGTGTAAATTCAGTACAGAACAGCAAGCAAATTCAATTCCTTTTAACGAATTTATTATAATCATAAAAACCGGTTAAAAAAGCCTGAAAGTTATTGTGTTTGCTGATAATTATCCCCACCGCAATTACTAAGTAACAAGCTTCATTTGCTTTATGAGGAAAGCTTTAAAATGAGTACAGGCATAGAAGTGGATTAGTGAAGATAACTTTACTACTAATTAATGAATGAATCCCATGAAACTTTTTAAAACGCTCTTTAAAGGAAATGTATTTGACCTGCTTTTCTTTTTTGTACCCGAAAATAGTAATCAGGATACTATAAATCCTAAATAAACGTTATGGCTAAATGCAATTTTTCTATTGAATTTTCAAGTACTCCCGAAAACCTCATACAACAAGCAAAAACAGGTATAACAAGTGCCAATGGTAAATTTATTGGAGATACTTCTTCAGGATCATTTAAATTCAATACGCCTTTAGGAGATATTGAGGGGGGTTATACAATTACGGATTGTGTTATAACGGTTGCAGTAGATGACAAACCCATGCTGCTAAGCTGTAAAAGAATTGAAACAGAGTTACGGAAGTTTATGAGTTAATGTTAAAAGTATTTCTCGATACTTAACCCGTAAGTAAAAAATATATTTTCGCGTTGTGTTTTACTTACTTTATTATAACTAAAAGCTGTTGTTAAGCTTAACCACCTCCTGATTTTGTAACCCATGCCCACATCACTTTTTATAATATAATCATTTCCGTAGTTTAAAGAAGTTTGCAAAAACCCTACACCGTTTATATAAAAACGGTTTTTTAAATTTAATTTAAAACTTATACGTAACGAATTGCGCATCGTACTGTAAACATCCCTTACACTGTCGGCAAGTGTTATATCGCTGTATTCATAAATCAATCCATCGCTGATATTAAAATTAGCGTTCTTATCATCAATAAAATTATAAGCAATGCCAAAGCCGCCTTGTACCTGGCTGTTTTGCTTAAGCGAAAAGCTGGAATTATAATTTGCCAATCCCCAATAATAAAAGTGCGGAATTGTTTTATACAAATTAAAATCGAGCGCTGAAGAAAAATCGTTATTGGTTAAAACACTGTTCTGCTTTCCGTAAATCCATTTGTTGGTAGAATTTAATGAAACGCTTTTTTTCTTTACACTTAGCTTTAAAGCATTGTTTACATTATATAACTCCCCTCCGTCATTTGTTTTATTATAAGTTCCTGTTGAAGTAAGTCCGGTATAATACGTTACAGAATCACTAAACTGAGCCATTACCGAATTAGAAGCTATTGCCAGCAGAACAATTAGACACTGCTTTTTCACTTTAGGCTTGCTTTTTTTCTTCTTTAGAAACCGCTTCTTTTTTTTCTGCAACCAACTTTCTGTCTTCCGGTAATGCAATAATCTCGGCATCTTTTGTAGGTTCTATTTTTCGACCGAAGTAAACGGCAAATTGTTTAGTGAATTCAGCGCCGAAAAATACGATCATACAGGAATAAGAAACCCACAACATTAATAATACAATTGAACCTGCAGCACCATAGGTTGAACCCGGATTTGCCTTCCCGAAATAAAATCCCAACCCAAATTTACCCAATACAAATAACAGCGCGGTGGCAACAGACCCAATCCATACGTCTTTCCAACGAATGCGTGCATCCGGTAATATTTTAAACATTAGAGCAAACAACACTGTAACAACTCCAAACGTAACTACGAAATTAATAACCATAAATACAAATAACATAAAATGCGGTAAATGGATTTTGATCCATTCGCTAAAAACAGATAGCCCGGCACTTAATGATAAAGATATTAATGACAAAAACCCTATTGAAAGAATTAAACCGAAAGAAAATAAACGATCCTTAATACTTTTTAACCATTTTTTTTTAGCGATAACTCTTACCTCCCATATTTGATTTAATGACACCTGCAATTGAGCAAATACTCCCGTTGATCCTAAAATAAGCGTAATAACACTAAGGATTGTAGCCCAGATTGAATTTTTTTTGGCGCTCACATTTTTAATCATTTCTTCAACCTGTTTGGCTGTGTCCATGCCAATAGCAGATCCTATTTGCCTTGAAATTTGTCCTTGTACTGCCTCTCTTCCAAAAGCAAAACCTGCTAACGTAATAATAATAACCAATAAAGCCGGAATTGAAAAAATAGCATAATATGCAATTACGGCACTTTGCCTGAAAGGGTCGGCTGCTACCCAAGCAACGGTTGTTTTCCTGGTTATTTTCCAAAGATCTTTTAAGTGTAAACTTATTTTTTTCATATATTAATAATGATACTACAAAATAATGAACCTAATTACTAAAGCAATATCTGTATTAAAAGTGTGGAATATTATCCACGGCATAGTTCGATAACACCTAAATTTAACTGTGATTAAAGAAACGCATCCTAGTAATATAATAAAAACACTCTGAAATTATTCAGGCACACAAGTTGAAAATTAAGCGTATTATAACTACTGATGTATTATGAAACAGGATCCTAAAAACCAAAAAGAAGAAGAAATAGTTTCCAATGGAAATTTT
>JBBRHI010000499.1:0-2972 GCA_038222995.1 Bacteroidia bacterium
GTCAAGGCTCGAAATATCATGTTTTCAGGACTTGGTGCAGGAATCATAGCATGGGTTTTATCATGGATGAATAGCGCTGGGAAAATAAATGTTTGGAGTGGATTAGCCTTAACTTTTCTTTGTTGCGTAGTTTTCGGACAACGTGTTATCGCCAACCTACTAGCATTAATCGGTATTATCCAACACGACATGCCGCTCGATGCTTATAACAAATGTATTTCCTTAGTGATTCTTATTTTTATGAGCATTTCATCCGTCACTGCAATGATGCTTTTGTTTTACTCGATAAGTGAGAAAGAGTAGGGGGGATAAGGCAGTATTATGAAAATTAAAATATGTTGATGAAGTAGTTAAACCGAAGTTTGTTGTTAAAAAAAATAGGGTTGGAATCACTTATGTATACTCCATTATTTAGAACGCACTTTTTTTATTTAAGATTTGATGAATCATGAGGCAAAGCCAATAATTTAAATAGTTAATTTCAAATAAATACAAAATGCTGAATTCAAAAAAAACGATTTATATTTTTCTCTTTCTTTTTTTATTTTCTAAGATGTCTTTTTCACAATCCTATACAAGTTATTTTACTGGCGATACAACTGATGTAACAACCATCACACAAGGTGTAACAGTATTGATGGGAGGTGCTACTGAAAATGACAATGCGATGATTTGGTTTTTACAACATAGCGGAGGAGGCGATATTGTTGTACTTCGAGCGACTGGTACAAACGGTTACAATACCTATTTGTATGCTACATTGGGAGTTGCTGTAAATTCTGTGGAGACTATAGTTTTTAATAATGCCTCAGCATCTTACGATCCTTATGTGATCAACCAAATTAGAAATGCTGAAGCCATTTGGATTGCTGGTGGTAATCAATGGGATTATGTTTCGTATTGGAAACACACTCCAATTGATACTGCATTAAATTATCTAATAAATATAAAGCATGTTCCAATTGGAGGTACTTCTGCAGGTATGGCAATTGAAGGTTCAATAGTAAATACTGCACAAATTGGAAGTGTTACATCAGCAACAGCATAAAATAATCCTTATAATACTGGTGTTACATTGTTAAAAGATAGTTTTCTTTTTAATCCTATTTTAAATAATACAATTACAGATACTCACTATGACAACCCCGATCGAAAGGGAAGACATGTAACTTTTTTAGCAAGGATATTTCAAGATTATGGTGTAGCAGCAAAAGGTATTGCTTGTGAAGAATATACTGCTGTTTGTATTGATACAAATGGTATTGGTCATGTATATGGCGACTTTCCTTCAAACGATGACTATGCATATTTTTTGCAACCTAATTGTATATTGCCAAACACTCCTGAAAATTGTACTTCTGGTCAACCTCTAACTTGGAATAGAAATAATGAAGCCGTAAAAGTTTATAAAGTTGCTGGAACACAAAATGGAATCAACACATTTAATTTAAATGATTGGCGAAATGGCAGCGGCGGAACATGGCAAAATTGGTTTGTTACAAACGGAGTTTTAAATATCGACACATCTGCAATTGCACCAAACTGCCCAACGGCAATTAACACTATTGATGTAAGTTTAAGTAAAGAAATTACTATTTATCCCAACCCTGCTGAAAATCTAATTACCATTTCTATTCCTGAAATAATTTTACCAAATACATTAACAATTTTTAATTGTTTCGGCGAAAAGATGTATGAAAATAATGCTCCTACAAATTCGAATCAATTAAATATTTCAAGATGGGAAAATGGCATTTATTTTTTAAAAGTAACTTGCTTAAATAATTCACTTATTTTGAAAATCATTAAGAACTAATTTACAAATAATAAATCATTAGAGTATTAAAATAATAACATTTAATACATTTTCGTTTTGGCTTTCGCAGCCAATGTCAATTAGAAAACCATAAAGTTCTAATTTGAGAAATAAAGATTCTGCTGCTGTTCTAAATGAAACTGATTTGAAAGTTTTATCAATCAGTTTTATTGCATCATCAAACTTTTCATTGTTTAATAGTTGATGTAGTTTGTTGAATAGTTGCTTTTCCATTGAGTTTGCTTGCTCTATGCTTTATTCATTTGTATAATCGTATCTACCGATTCTCAACAAAGCTGCAATCAGTAAAAACATTTTGTCGGGGTGATATTCTTCATAGTAATAAAAGCAATGTGCAACATTGTTTCGGAGATTCAGACCTCCATTGTCTGAAAAAAGGTAGTTGAAGAAAAGCATATCATCTTGATTGAAATATTCTTTCAGTGATTCGTTTTCTAAAAGGTCATTCAGAAAAACCTCTTTCATGCCTTTTGTTTTTCCAACTGAAACAGGAATGTTTGCTCTTTCACAAAAGTTTCTCAAAACTCCTTCAATCTTTAAAGCCAAACTATCAATGCATAAAACAAAATTTGGTCTATAATATTTACTGCTTACCCAAGATTGAACTTGAACGAAGAACTCAACAATTGCAGGTGTTAATTGTGCAATCCAATTTTGTTCCCGTTGCTGATTTCCTAAATCAACTTTGTAATGTGGTTTTCCAATCCAAGATTTTTCTACAAGAAACAGTAAGAAGTTTTCAAAAGTTAAATGTCCTGACTTGATGCCTTCAATTAAAACATAGTGTAGAAAAGAGGTTGCACCATTGCCAATTTGAAAACCATAAACACGATAAATATTTTCATTGTAAACATCATTCTTTGCTGGCTTTGTTATGTTTTTGTTTTTATCAAACTGAATGACTGTAAACATTTCTTTAAGGCTGTCTTTTTGATTTTGGGTTCCTTTAAGAATGTCGTCATACCTTGGAAACAAAAAGCCGTTTGCAATTACGGAATAAATTGTTTCAGGACTTTGTTTTAAAATTTCATCTGCATTTGCCTTAATCCATTCCTGATAAACCTTGAGAAGTTTTTGCATCTCATCGTCAAAAGGTATTTCAACATTATTGAGAACAACATGAGGTTTTAAATCA
>JBBRHI010000500.1:0-2943 GCA_038222995.1 Bacteroidia bacterium
TCATCCAAAATGGGTTTTGAGGTAAAAAACAGTATTTTAGGGCTCTTTATTTTTAAAATTATGGAAAAAAATCAAATTCAAGCTTATATCAGTTCTAATAAGGATCGTTTTTTAAATGAATTATTAGACCTCTTAAAAATTCCTTCTATCAGTGCGGATCCAAAATATAAAGGGGATGTAGAAAAAACTGCGGAAGCCGTAAAAAAACGTTTAATGGAAGCCGGTGCCGACAACGTAGAGATATGCCCCACCAAAGGGTTTCCTGTTGTGTATGGCGAAAAAATCATTGATCCGAAAAAACCAACCGTAGTCGTTTACGGACATTATGATGTGCAACCGGCCGATCCCTTGGATTTGTGGGACTCCCCGCCTTTTGAACCGGTAATTAAAAAAACAGCCGTTCACCCCGAAGGTGCTATTTTTGCACGCGGAAGCTGTGACGATAAAGGCCAGATGTTTATGCATGTAAAAGCTTTTGAAACGATGATGAAAACCAACTCATTACCCTGTAACGTAAAGTTTATGATTGAGGGCGAAGAGGAAGTAGGCTCCCCAAGCTTAGGCCCGTGGATCATTGAGAATAAAGAAAAATTAAAAGGAGATATTATTTTAATTTCGGATACTTCGCTTATTGCGAATGATACACCGAGTATTGACTCCGGGTTACGCGGCCTGGCCTATATGGAAATAGAAGTTGCCGGCCCTAACAGAGATCTGCACAGCGGGGTTTACGGAGGCGCAGTGGCTAATCCCATTAATATTTTATGTAAAATGATCGCCTCTTGCCACGATGAAAATAACCATATCACCATTCCGGGCTTTTATGATAACGTACAGGAAGTAAGTAAAGAAGAAAGAGCAGAACTGGATAAAGCGCCCTTTAATTTAAACGATTTTAAAAAAGACTTGAATATTGCTGAAGAGTTTGGAGAGAAAGGTTACACCACTAACGAAAGAACCGGCATTCGCCCGACATTGGATGTAAACGGCATTTGGGGCGGTTATACAGGCGAAGGCGCTAAAACCGTTTTACCCTCAAAAGCATTTGCTAAAATTTCTATGCGCTTGGTGCCCGACCAAAGCTCTGAAGAGATCAGCAATTTATTTAAAAAACATTTTGAAAGCATAGCGCCTAAATCGGTAACGGTAAAAGTAACCGCGCACCATGGCGGCGAGCCTGTTGTTGTTCCCATTACATCAAAAGGATTTATAGCAGCGAGCAAAGCCATGGAAGAAACATACGGCAAAAAACCTATTCCTACAAGAGGCGGAGGCAGTATTCCAATTGTTGCGTTATTTAAAAAGGAATTAGGGTTAGACAGTATTTTGTTTGGGTTTGGGTTAGACAGCGATGCGCTGCATTCGCCTAACGAACACTACGGCTTATTTAATTATTACAGGGGCATTGAAACCATTCCGTTGTTTTATAAATATTTTACAACTTAAAACCTCATTCCGAATATTTTAGAGTTATCCCGTATTTATTCCGGCATCTCACTATTCGCCAATTGAGATGCTGAAACACGTTCAGAATGACAGTTACTAAAAAATCAATCGCGATAATAGGCGGAGGGCCTGCGGCAATGATGTTGGCTTGCTTCATAAACACCGGTAAATATGAAGTTTCTCTTTATGAAAAAAATGCTGCTTTAGGCCGTAAGTTTTTAGTAGCCGGTAAAGGCGGTTTTAATTTAACGCATTCGGAAGATTTAATGCAGTTTGCAGACCGTTACTATCCCAAAGAATTTTTTGAACCTTTTTTAGAGCACTTTTCAAATAGAGATTTTAGAAATTGGCTAACCACTATTGGCATTGAAACCTATGTGGGCAGCAGCAAGCGCGTGTTTCCCGTTAAAGGAATAAAACCTATTGAAGTCTTAAAGGCAATAGAGAAAAAACTGATGGAAAATAAGGTACCTGTTTTTTATAATCATGAATGGAAAGGTTGGGATGAAGCTAATCTTGTTTTTGAAAATAAAGATCATCGATCCATAGTTACGCCCGATATTGCCATATTTGCTTTAGGCGGGGCAAGTTGGAAGGTAACAGGCAGTAGCGGAACATGGACAAATTATTTTAAGGAAAAAAACATTACACTAAATCCATTTTATCCGTCTAACTGCGCCCATAAAATAGGCTGGGATGAAGCGTTTATAAAAAAATATGCGGGACAGGCTCTGAAAAATTGCGAATTTAAATGCGGTAATGTCATAAAAAAAGGTGAAGCGGTAGTAACCGAATTTGGCATTGAAGGAAGCGGCATTTATCCGTTGAGCAAGGCTCTCAGGGATCAATTGATCGCATCGGGTTCAGCTAAACTGAGTATTGATCTGAAACCTGATCTAAATGCTGAAGACATAAAATTGCGTTTAGAGAACAGGGGCAATTCATCTATAAAAAATGTACTCGAAAAAAAACTAAATCTTACTCCCGGTCAAATTGAACTATTAAAACTTAATACAACTAAGGAAGAATATAACAATGTCACCGCTTTAACCGCTTTCATTAAATCGCTTACACTAACGGTTACCGGCTTTGCTCCTATTGATGAAGCTATATCAACCGTTGGAGGAGTTGTCATCAATGAATTGACAAAAGATTTAGAATTAAAAAAATTACCTCAACATTTTTGTATCGGCGAAATGATTGATTGGGATGCCCCTACAGGCGGTTATTTGCTGCAGGCCTGTTTTAGCATGGGTTACTCGTTGGCCGGGTATTTAAATAAAAGGCCTTAATTTATAAATCCCTGAAGGTTTTAAAAACCTTCAGGGATTTATATTAAAATTATTATCGTAATTAAAACTCGCAATTATTCGGTGTCCTCGGAAACGCAATCACATCGCGGATGTTAGTCATGCCCGTTACAAACAACACCAAGCGTTCAAAGCCTAAACCAAAACCGGCATGCGGGCATGATCCGAAACGGCGCGTATCAAGATA
>JBBRHI010000501.1:0-2936 GCA_038222995.1 Bacteroidia bacterium
GCCCTTTACAACGGTGTTATGAACCATAACCCGAAAAACTTTACGATGGACGGTAAAGGCGAAGATCTTTTCTTTTTAAGCAATGGCCATATTTCTCCTGTTTTTTATAGTGTTTTAGCACGTTGCGGTTATTTTCCTGTAGAAGAATTAAAAACATTCCGCAAATTGAATTCACGTTTACAAGGCCATCCTACTACGCACGAACATTTGCCGGGAGTGCGCATTGCCAGCGGTTCTTTAGGCCAGGGCATGAGTGTGGCCATTGGCGCTGCTATTGCTAAAAAATTAAATAACGACCATTCTATTATATACAGTCTTCACGGCGACGGTGAATTGCAGGAAGGCCAAATTTGGGAAGCCGCTATCTACGCTGCAGCAAATAAAGTAGATACTTATATTGCAACTATTGATTATAACGGTCGCCAGATTGACGGTGACGTGGAAAACGTATTATCACTCGGTAATTTAAAAGCAAAATTTGAAGCCTTTGGCTGGCAGGTTGTTGAGACCAATGAGGGCAATACTATGTCTGCAGTTATAGAAGGTTTAAATAAAGCAAAAACATTTATCGGCAAAGGCAAACCTATTGTTAATATTATGAAAACAGAAATGGGTGCAGGCGTTGATTTTATGATGGGAACACATAAATGGCATGGTTCTGCGCCTAATGATGAGCAATTAAAAAAAGCGCTCGATCAGTTGGTTGGTAATGAATCGGACTATTAACAGTTAATCGACTGTTAATGACTAAATTCCGGATCTCTGAAATAGATGCCCTAAGAGGAATAGCCTGTCTCATGGTAGTATTAAATCATTTCGGTAATTACGGGCAATTATCACAACTTGGTTTTAATATGGGGTGCACGGGCGTCGACCTGTTTTTTATCATAAGCGGATTTGTCATTTCATTAACTATTGAAGGAAACCCCAACCGAAACTACTTTTTGATAAATCGTTTTTCAAGGCTCTTTCCCGCATATTGGACCTGCGTTACACTTACAGCACTTGCTATTCTTATTTCAAATTATTGTTCAAATACAAGTTTTTCGGGTGGTGATTTTATAAAAATCTATTTAGAAAATTTAACCATGTGCCAGTTTTATTTTAATGCCCCAAATATTGACGGTTCTTATTGGACAATGCTGATCGAATTGCTTTTCTATTTTTTTATTTTCTTATTTCTCTTTTTTAATAAAAAAACATACATCGAATCTGTAGGAGCCGCATTCCTTTTGCTGCCGCTTTGTTTATTTCTTTTTTCTAAAGAGATCACACCTAACAATCTGCTGACCCGCATTTGTAATAACATCCCTTTGGTCATCTATTTTCCTTTATTTTATTCGGGTATTTTATTTTATAAACTTAAGTTCGATAAAAAAACTGTAGCAAGATGGGCGTTATTATTAATAAGTTTCAGTATACAACTCTTGTTATTTGATAAATTCTACAGCAACAGGCCCGAACTTTCATTTACTCAATACTTCGTTATTCTCATTATATTTTACGGCGCATTTATTCTCTATCTTTTTAATAAACTCGTGTTTATTGTTAATACTTACACTGTATGGCTGGGCAGTATATCTTACTGCCTGTATTTAATTCATCAGGTAATAGGCGTACAAACCATTATGCCGTTTTTATTTGAATATTTACATATAAATTTCACGACAGCATTTATACTTACACTGATCATCCTTTTTACATTATCTTTTTTAATTTTAAAATATATTGAAAGACCGGGCATATTATTTATTAGAAAAAAATATGCGCTTCATTTAAGTCCAAGAAAAACCAATTCAAAATGAAATTAAAATCATTTTTTCTAAATAAAATAAATCGTATAAAGATATTTTCGGTTTTAGTACTTTTTATTTGCAATTTTTCATTCTCCGGTCTCCATTCCCAGCCTACTAACCGTATTCTCTTTATTTTTGACGACTCGTATAGTATGTATGCTCCATGGAACAGCAACATAAAAATAGAAGTTGCCAAAAAAATAATGGGCGAGTTTTTAGACAGTCTTAAAGGATTGCCGAATTTAGAGTTAGCGCTGCGGTGTTACGGACATACTACTTTTATTAAGCCTGAACGTAATTGCAAAGATACCAAACTGGAAGTTCCTTTTGCGAAAGCGAATATAAATGCACTTAAAATAAAACAACGTATTCAAAAACTGGAACCCTTAGGCACCACGCCTATTGCTTATTCATTAGGCGAAAGCGCTGCTGATTTTACACCTTGCAGCAGTTGCCGTAACATTATTATATTAATTACCGACGGTATAGAAGAGTGCGGCGGTGTGCCCTGCGAAGTATCGGCAGAGTTACAACGGAAAGGCATTTTTCTTCGGCCTTTCGTAATTGGTGTTGGCTTAGATGTAAAATTTGCGGATGTGTTTGGGTGCATGGGTAAATTTTATGATGTAAGTAATGAAGCTAACTTTAAAGATGTATTGAATTTAGTGCTCACTGAAGCTATTTCGCAAACCACCGTAGAGGTTGATCTGTTGGACCTGTCAAAGAAACCGACGGAGACCGATGTGAACATGACTTTTTATGATACCAACACAAAGCAGGTAAAATACAACTATTTGCACACCTTAAATCATAGAGGAAATCCCGATACAATTATTTTAAATCCTAATATTACTTACGATTTAATGGTGCATACCATTCCGCCGATCGAAAAAAAAAATATTACCATTCAAACGGGCAAGCATAATATTATTCCGGTTGATGCACCGCAGGGCTACTTAAAATTAGAGTTAGACGGGCCTTTAAGCAAATATTTCCCGACTTGCGTAGTACGCAAACAAAATGAAATGAACACATTGAACATACAGGACTTCGGTAAAACGGATAAATATATTGTAGGGAAGTACGATATTGAAATATTGACGCTTCTCCGTATTAATTTAAATGATGTGGAGATCCAAC
>JBBRHI010000502.1:0-2931 GCA_038222995.1 Bacteroidia bacterium
CTGATTTTACACTGTCAATAATTGTTGTTTTGGATGTGAAAACCGAACCGGTCGCGTTATTGGTAATGGTAAGTTTATAATCACCCGTATTAAATAATTTATCTGTAGTTTGCCATATCCGTTGTTGCGTGCTAAAGGCACCGTCATCTGTCGTTACAACTGTTTCGGTAAGCACAATTTCTTTTTTTGTGCCGCTGTTAACGGACGTCAGCAACTGGGTGTTTGTGCCGGTTGCAAAACGTTGTAACGTAACGGTTAATTCATTTGGTGCGTAATTAACCTGGTTAGGATCCTGTGCAGCTGCCAGTGCATCGCCATCGGTTAAATATACTTTATTGATGCGGATATTTTGAGTACGCTCATTTATATTTAAGATCCCGTAAACAGAGATGGATTCCTTACCCGGAGCAAATACTTTAAGGTCATTTTTGCATGACGTAAAAGCCACTGTGAGGGCTAGTGTAAAAAGCGATATAACAGAGTATTTCATTTGATTTTTAATGTTTACAAAGTTACCATTTTTAAGCGAACTCCAAATTAATTCAGTAATTTTACAAAAAATAGCACCGTTTATTAATCATATTTATATGTCTGTTCATAAAGAAGTTAAAAAGGTTACAACCCACCAATTGCAGGAAATGAAGCGCCGAGGCGAAAAAATTTCTATGCTTACGGCCTACGACTATACTATGGCAAAAATTATTGACCATGCCGGTATTGATGTGATATTAGTGGGTGACAGCGCCAGTAACGTTATGGCAGGCTATGAAACTACTTTGCCGATAACGTTGGATCACATGATTTACCATGCTTCTTCCGTAGTACGTGCGGTTGACAGGGCTTTGGTAGTGGTGGATCTGCCTTTCGGTTCATATCAAGGAAATTCTAAGGAGGCTTTAACTTCTGCCATAAAAATAATGAAGGAAAGCGGCGGGCATGCCGTTAAAATGGAAGGCGGAAAAGAAATTAAAGATTCTGTAGAGCGGATTTTATCGGCAGGGATCCCTGTTATGGGCCATTTGGGTTTAACTCCTCAATCTATTTATAAATTCGGGACCTATACGGTAAGGGCCAAGGAAGAAGAAGAGGCAAACCGGTTATTGGAAGACGCTAAAATATTGGAAGAATCAGGTTGCTTTGCCTTGGTATTAGAAAAAATACCGGCAAAATTAGCGGGTGAAGTAGCAAAAAGTATTTCTATACCCGTTATCGGCATAGGCGCCGGCGGCGGCGTTGACGGGCAGGTTCTGGTAACACACGATATGTTGGGAATGACGCATGAGTTTAGCCCGCGTTTTTTAAGAAGGTATTTAAATCTTTACGAAAGTATGACTACTGCTTTTCAAAAATACATTGATGATGTTAAGCGTAAAGATTTTCCTAACGAAAACGAGCAGTATTAATACGATGATTTTAGTACGCTGATCTCGCAGAAATGCGGAGATAAATGGCAGTATATCAGTTAACTTCAAAAACTTCTGTAGGATTAGGAAGAGTTGAATCGGACATTTTATCAACCAACCGGAAATAATTAAAGACAAAGTATCAGCAAGATCTGCGGGAACTATTACCCGATCGCCTCATCCATACTCGGCAACTTCCCGAAGCTGATAATAGCTTTTACGTGCGATTTTAAGGCTTTACCGAATGTTTCATTTTCTAAATACGGAACACCGAATTCTTCCGCGGTAGCTTTCACTATTTCCGAAACTTGAGGATAATGTACGTGGCAAATGTTAGGGAATAAATGATGTTCTACCTGAAAATTTAAGCCTCCTACATACCAGGAGATCCATTTATTTTTACGTGAAAAATTAACGGTCGTATTCATTTGATGAACTGCCCAGTTATTCTCAATCGTAAAATCAGTACCCGGTAAGGGATGTGTAGTGCCCTCTACCGTATGTGCCAGCTGGAATACAACCGTTAACACAACACCCGAAATAAATTGCATAAGCACATATCCTAACACCATTTGGTAAAAAGGAATGTGAAGCAAAAATACAGGGATCACAAACAGAACCGTCCAGTAAATTAGTTTACTGGCAAAGATCTTTAACCAAATCGTTCTGTTTTGTTGTTTTGTAGCCGTATTTACTCCTTGTTTAGTGTATTTACTGAATTGAAGAAAATCTTTTAAAAGCGCCCAATAAAGAGTCAGGATCCCGTAAAACAAAAATGCATAAACCACTTGTAATTTATGATACCATCTTACCTGTGTATGGGGATTAAATTTCAGGATCAGTTTATCGGCAATATCGTCATCGTAATCCAATACATTAGTGTAGGTGTGGTGCATCACATTGTGCTGTAGTTTCCAGTTAAATACAGAGCCCCCCAATAAATTCAACGTATGCCCAAGCCAGTAATTAGCCTTGTGGCTCGATGAATATGCTCCGTGGTTGGCATCATGCATTACGCTCATGCCTATGCCTGAAAGTGCAAAGCCCATAACAGCCCATAAGATCAAAGCAATTTTAAACGGCGGGTTAAAGGCAATAATATAAATAAAAGGAAGCAGGTAAGCACTCATTAATACTATGGTTTTAATAACCATAGTGGAATTGTAATGCTTAGAAATATTGTTTTCTCTGAAATAGCCGTCAACGCGCTTACGAAGGGTTGCAAAAAAAAGGGCTTTATCTTTGTCTTTGTCAATGAAACGGATTGGGGAGAATGCCATTTAGTCTGTTTAATAAAAATTAGTTAGTCTTTTTGGTTTATTTAAAAGTTTTTAAATATACAGAAAAAAGGCAAATTATGGATTAATAATTTTGTTAATATTGTAAGGATGTACACACGAAAGACCTATTCTCCTATAGGAGTATTTGATTCAGGCTACGGCGGGCTTACTGTTTTAAAGGAGATGGTTGCAACAATGCCCGGGTACGATTATTTGTATTTAGGGGATAATGCCCGCGCTCCATACGG
>JBBRHI010000503.1:0-2920 GCA_038222995.1 Bacteroidia bacterium
AAACATCCTCAAGAAAGCTGATTTTCACATATCTGATATAGTAATTCAGGAAGAAGAAAAAGAAATACCTGAAGGTCTAATTGATTTTTTAAAAAAACAGCTTAAAGATTCGCCAAGTGAAATAAAAAAATTAGAAGAAAAAGGAAAAGTAACATCAGTTAATATTGAATTTGAGCATACAGTTAATCAAGTTGCATATTCATTGCCAATAGAAATGGAGTCACAGGGAACTAGAAGATTTTATGGTTTTGCGGGACTTTTGAGTTTGTTAATTAAAAATTCGGTAGCTTTTCCTATAGATGAATTAGAAGCATCATTGCATCCAGAGTTATATATTCATTTTCTGCTATCCTTCCTAATCAATTCTAAAAAATCTCAAATAATTGCAACCACTCATAACCGAGAAATATTAAGCAATAAAGACATTTTTAGAAATGATGCTATTTGGTTTACAGACAAATCTGAAACTTGTGCTACAGAGTTGTATTCTCTATCTGATTTTGATAGTTCGGTTGTTAGAGACACAAGTAACATATTAAACGCATATAAAACTGGCAAATTAGGTGGTGCACCTAATTTAGGTGATTACTATATAAATATTGACGATGAGAAGAATTAGACCAGTTCCTATTGTAGTTAAGCCAAGTTTTGCTATTGTTGTAGATGGTGAAACAGAGGTATGGTATTTTCAAATGCTAAAGAGAAATGAAAGGTCAATTAATGTGAGTATTGAGCCCAAAATTCCCCAAAGAAAAAAGTTATTCGAGCAATTTGAGACAGTCATAGAACTTTCAAAAGATTATACAAAAGTTTTTTGGGTTATTGACCTTGATGTAATTTTAAAAGAAACAAAAGAAGCTAAAGCCGGAAAGGAAACGCCATTTGAATCTTTTTTAGGTTATAAAAAAACGGTTGACGAAAGCTATCCAAACATTAAAATAATTATAAATACTCCTTGCTTGGAATTTTGGTTTTTATTGCATTTTGAAAAAAACATTGATATTTTCAGAAACTGTAATGAGGCAACATTATTATTGAAAAAGCATTTGATTGGCTATAAAAAGAAGCAAAAATATTTTACAAAGCAAGACGATGATATTTATTTAAAACTAAAGCCGAATTTAGAAAACGCTTTAAATAATGCTAAAGCATTAGCATTATTTGATACTAAAAATCCCTACAAAGGATTGTCTGAAATGCAATTGTTTTTTGAAGTAACCGAATTTGGACAGCTATTCAAAAAAAAATAATTCGCTTCGACCGAAAAGTAGGGCATCTGCTAACAGCACCTCCGGTAATGGGGGCAGACATCAAAGCTTCTGCAAAAGCAGTCCGCCGGCCGGCGGAAAGACAATTATTTTCGCTTTGCAAATGCCCGGTAACATCCTATCTTTATTAATTTCAAGAGTATTTATCTAAAGCACAACATTAACATATGAAAAATACCATACTCGTAGCAGGCGCTACCGGAAACCTGGGAGGAAAAATAGTAGATGCCTTATTGGCGAAAGGGGCAAACGTAAAAGCGGTATTGCGGTTCGAAACAGATACAGTAAAGGCGCAAGCCTTGGAGGAAAAAGGCGTCGCCGTTTCCAGGATCAATATGACAGATACAAAAGAAATGGCAAAAGCATGTGAGGGCGTGGACTGCGTGTTCTCCGCTTTGTCGGGCTTACGGGAAACCGTTATCGATGCACAGAAAATTCTGTTGGATGCTGCCGTTGCTGCGAATGTTCCGCGCTTTATACCGAGCGGCTTTGCAAGTGATTATACAAATTTAATTGCGGGGCAAAACAGGAACTTAGATTTGAGAAGAGAGTTTGATACCTATGCCGATAAAGCACCCATTAAAGTAACTACTATTTTTAACGGGCCGTTTATGGATTTGTTGGTAACCGATATGCCGTTGATCTTACCTAAAAAACAACGCATCCTTTGTTGGGGAAACCCGGATCAAATTATAGAATTTACAACCACTTATAATATAGCGGAATTTACGGCAAACGCTGCTTTGGATACTGATACTCCAAGGTATATGCGCATAGCGGGCGACCGCTTAACCTGCAACGACTTTGTAAAATTGTTGCCGAAGCTTACGGGTAAACCGTATAAACTGTTCAGGCCGGGGGGCATTGGTTTATTGAATGTGATCATAAAGATCACCCGTTTTTTTTCTCCTTCCCGTAAAGAACTTTACCCGGCGTGGCAGGGCATGCAATACATGAGGGACATGATGGAAGGGCGCATTATTTTTACGGCTTATGATAACAACCGGTATCCCGGTATGCATTGGACAAGCGTAGAAGAATTTTTAACTTCGGAAAAGATAGAGTTGAAATAACTAAAAAGCCCAAAGTCTTCTAATTTAATTTATCTTAACGCAGGCAATTCATTTCTTTAAGTTGTTTTTATGGTTACCGGAAATGATGTTAATCTTAATTCATCCGATAAACAAAAAAAGGGAGTAAGGTTGTGAAGCATTTTTGAATCAGCTATTAATGCAACACTGTAACATGACCTCTTTTATCGTAATCCGTTTTATCGGTTCCTTTAGCAATAATAACGTATACATAAACGCCGTCAGCTACTTCTTTTCCTCCAAAAGTGCTATCCCAGCTTTTTTCAATATCGCTCGACTCAAATAATTTCTCACCCCAGCGGTTAAAAATTTTGATATTAAACTCACCAATATTTGAATGCGGAATATTAAACAGATCGTTTAAACCGTCACCGTTCGGCGTAAATACATTAGGAACATAAAGGGTCGATTGATTATCCACAGTTACTTTTAGACAAGCCGTATCTTGGCATCCGAAATTATCTGTAACCGTTACGCAATAAACTGTGTTTTCATTTGGCTGCACTTTAATAGTTGCGCATGCGCTGCCATTACTCCATAAGTAAGTACCGTTGCCTGAAG
>JBBRHI010000504.1:0-2918 GCA_038222995.1 Bacteroidia bacterium
TCCGTGTTGTACGTTCTTAAACAAATTTCCCCCGGTCTTTAACACTTATTGGTAATACTCACGCAATTTAAAGTGTACCAAACACGTATAAAAGATATTATACATGCAATCGCAATCGTTTAAACCAAAGCACATGATCTACTTGAACATTCAACAAATTTTCGAAGCCAAAGGCATAGAAAACCCCAATCATTACTTATGCAAGAACGGCTTTACACGGCATACTGCCCATAACCTGCTTAACCACAAAACGGAAGGAATTAATTTTAAGCATCTCGAAAAACTTTGCCTGCTTCTGCAATGCGCGCCAAACGATCTGTTTTGCTGGAACAATACCGATAACAATACCAACCTTAAACATCATCCCTTGCAGGTTATTAAACAAAAAGAAAACAAAGGCAATATAAATACACAACTCAAAAAATTACCGATAAGTAAGTTAAATGAGCTGCGTAACTTTATAGATCACCTTTCAAAAGAGGAAACCGAATAAGAGGAGAAATATATTCCTATTGTTTTTTTGGAGGTAAAGCAAAAGCAATCGCCTCATGCTCAAAATGGCCGTTATGAGAGCCGTCACAAAACGGTTTATTTTTAGATAAGCCGCAACGGCATAAGGATACTATTTCTCTTCCTCCAAGGTCGTAAGCGTTCCCGTTTTTATCTACGATCTCAAAATCTCCGTCCAGCTTAACCGACCCGTTATTATTTATTGTAATTTTTGTTTTAGACATATCCCTAGTTTTAATTTCAGCAAAAATACTCAATAACATCCCGGTATTTCACGCATAAGCTCTATTTATAAAGGTTCTAAGCTACTTCTATCACTTCAAAAACCTTTTCCGGTTCCACCGTAAACCGGAAGAAAATCTTATCTTTGCGCCATGTCATTTGCAGGGAAAACCGTTTCATTCCATACCTTGGGTTGCAAGCTTAATTTTTCTGAAACCTCCACCATTGCACGTTTAATGCAGGAAAAAGGGTTTCAGAAAATCGCTTTCGATCAGGGCGCGGATGTGTGCGTGATCAACACCTGTTCTGTTACCGAAAATGCGGATAAAGAATGTAAACAGATCGTAAGATCAGCGCTTGCTAAAAATCCTGACACCTTTATTGCCGTTGTAGGATGCTACGCGCAATTAAAGCCCGATGAAATTTCAAACATTGAAGGAGTGGATGTGGTATTAGGCGCTTCCGAAAAATTTAAGCTGCTTAATTACATTAACTTCTCGGGTAAAAATACACATACCGAAATTCATAACTGCGAAATATCAGAAGTCAATACCTTTGTCGATTCCTACTCCGTTGGCGATAGAACGCGTTCTTTCTTAAAAGTGCAGGACGGTTGCGATTACAGCTGCACCTTTTGCACCATACCTTTAGCGCGCGGTAAAAGCAGGAGCGATACTATTGAAAATGCAGTAAACAACGCAAAACGTATTGCCGCAAGCGGTGTTAAAGAAATAGTATTGACAGGCGTAAACCTCGGCGATTTCGGCTACGGAATTGACATTGATAAAGACACAAAAAAACGCAAAGAATATACATTTCTTGATCTCATTAAAGAACTGGATAAAGTGGAAGGCATTGAACGCATTCGCATTTCTTCCATTGAGCCTAACTTATTGAAAGATGAAGTTATTGAATTCGTAGCTCAATCAAACAGTTTCGTTCCGCACTTTCACATTCCTTTACAAAGCGGGAACAATGAAATTTTAAGTAAAATGAAACGCCGTTACCAACGGGAACTTTACCAAGACAGGGTTACCAAAATAAAAACGCTCATGCCGAATTGCTGTATTGGAGTAGACGTTATTGTTGGTTTTCCCGGCGAAACATTGGAACATTTTACGGATACTTATAATTTTATTAATGCCTTGGATGTTTCTTATTTACATGTGTTTACTTACAGCGAACGCGATAATACGGAAGCAATACACTTACCGGGCATTGTAGAGATGAGCGAACGCAAACGCCGTAATAAAATGCTGCGAATTTTATCCGCTAAAAAACTAAGGCAATTTTACGAACAGCATCTTAACAAAGAATTTACCGTATTATTTGAACATGAAAATAAGAATGACTTCATGTATGGCTTTACCGAAAACTATATTAAAATAAGCTATCCTTTTAATGAGGCATTAGTGAACAAAACGGTAAGCATACAAACCACGGCCATTAACGAAGAAGGCTTTGTAAATGCGGAGCTTATTCCCGTTTTAGTGTAACAGTCATACTGAACGTGTTTCAGTATCTCTCATTCCTTTTAGCTCCTCTATAACTTTCAATAGTAAACACCCTTATTTTTCTTTCTCTCTCTCTCTGCTACTTTGCGGTTAAATAACCAGACTCACTATTTATGGTAATTCCAATTAATAAGTGCCGTCAATTAACCGATAAGTGATTTTGTAGCGTAATAGAATAGTGTGTATCTTGGAATGATGAAAGACCCTGGTTCAAAACATACAATACACCTTATTTAACTTTCTAACTATGGATTTTAAAAAGACGTGTATTAGTATCATCTGCATTATAGGAGTATCCGTTATAGGAAGCGCACAAAACAACAGTGTTACGTCCTTAAAAAAAGAGCTTCAATCAGCAAAGCATGATACATTACGTTGCGATATTTTAGATCAACTTATTGAAATTGCCTCTGAAGAAGAATGGCAAAAATATAATAAGCAAATGAAGGAACTGGCGGTAAAAAATTTATCGCTCAGGCCCACAGGACGTCTGTTAGTGCTTTTTTCTAAGTATTACGCCACAGCTCTCCATAATGAAGGCATTATGTATTCGGAACAATCCAACGATGAAAAAGCGATAGACTACTTCAACAAAAGTATTGAAATCTCTAAAGGGGCAGGAAATATCAATGAAATAGCCATCTCCTTACAATCTATTGCACAAATTAATAT
>JBBRHI010000505.1:0-2910 GCA_038222995.1 Bacteroidia bacterium
GCTTGCCTTATAATTTGATACGCAGGATCTTCGCCTCCTTGTTGAACGACTACTTCTTTCAACGTTAGTTTTTGAATGTTCAGGTTAAAGTTTAATGACACATCAGTTGAAGAAAGTATGATTGTTTTTTCAGCGGAAGTATAACCAACATAATGGCAAACCAAGGTATAAACACCCGGCCGTAAATTAAAGCTAAAATATCCTTCTTTATTTGCGCTGACACCTTTAGGAGTTCCCTTAATAAGGATAGAAGCAAAAGGTAAAACTTTGCCGATGCTATCATAAACTGTTCCCTCAATTTTTTGCGCAGATGCAGAAATTATTTGCAAACAAAAAAACAGCATTAAATATTTTTGCATAGGCGAATGTAAATGTAAACCCGTTAGCAGGGAAAACTTTAATAATCATTTTTTGTTTATTTCCTGCTCTGCATAAATACTGAAGGCTTTATATAAGCTGCGGTGAGAGCGGCAAAACCCGCAACCAAAGCTCCAATAAATGCAGAAGCGATAATAAGTAAAAAAGGATTATCTGTTTTAAAAATTAATAAAGAAACCCTGTGAGCCAGAATATCATTATTATTATTGCTGATCCAAAAGCTTAAAATACCCCACAATAAAAACAATGCAATAAAGCCTGTAAAAAAAGAAACTAACGGTGTTTGCGGAATAAGCGCTGCAACTAAAAATGCAGCAATAGCAATACTCCACCATGGAAAAAATAAACAGGCGCAAAAGCTCAGGAGAATTGTGAGGATAATTGAGATTATAAATTTCATCTTTTATTTATTACACTAATTAAAACGAATTACACGAATTTAAAAAACCATTAAACTATTAAAACTATTTAACCCATCAGCCCTTCTTAAAACTCATTTTCCATTTCACACGATCATCTTTTGCATCTGAAGCTCTCATCACCCAAAGGGCATTATATTTTCCCTGCACCCATGTATCCACAAAACTATCATAAAACCTGCTGCCCGGGTTACCGCTTTGTCCACCCGGATAGACTCCATAGGCCTGTGTTTGAGGTGTTAACGACACAATCATTCTCCAGCTTGGACCGTGTTGCTGATTAGCAGCATTAATTGTATTTGTTCCGCCGCCAATAGGCAAATGTAACCTGCTGAAAGCTTCAAGTTTGGCAAGGTGTAATACTTTAGTGTCTTTATATTTCCCCCATTCAAGAGTTCCATTTGTGTCTGCTTCCTTCGCAATACTAACGGCCTGCTTAAACGCAGTTGTTACATCATCGCCTAATGTTTCTTTACGAGGTGTATTAACATCATCTAAAAATTTAAAGGAGGAATCTTTAATAATATTTTCAAGCAATGTACTTTCATGAGGTAACATTAATTGAAGATTTGTTTTCAAAAATTCATCTTTCCATACTTTGCTTTCAAGACTGTCCCAGGTGAGCACAAATAAGGTAGCGCCTTTGGAGGTTATATCATTTCTTAAATTCCATGATTTTAGCATATCAAAATATTTCAGCTCATCATTGCTTAGTTTTAGTACTTCCATGTTTTTTACTAAAACAGGTAAGGCCATTTCTCCAAATACGTTATAGTTATCCGTTTGAAGTTTCATCATATCTTCAGGAGTAATGTTATTCATTTCACTAAGCCGCTTATTTATTTCCCATCCGCGATAGGGCGGATAGCTGCCGCCAAGATAATAAGGATAAGAACTATCAACAGGCATTTGATTAGCACTGCTTACAAAGCCTCTTTCCGGGTTTACAAGATGGGGATTTTCATCCTGCGGAATTGTTCCCTGCCAGAAATAACTGCTGTCTGTTCCCGGCATTACGAAATCTCCCTGCCGATTCCATTTCGCCGGAAACTCGCCCTGGTCCCATATTGCAATGTCACCGCCTTTACTGGCAAAAATGCAGTTCTGCCCGGGTGTATGCAAATATTTTATTGCTTCTAAATAATCATTATAATTTTTTGCCTTATCTAAAAGCGTAAATGTTTTTAATTCATTGCTTGGGTCATGTGCTTTCCACCTTACAGCATAATATTTATTATTTGTTTGCTTTCCACCACTAAAACTTTGATCGTACATAACAGGCCCAATGTTTGTATAAGCAATAGTATCTAAATAATCAGGTTCATCTTTTACTTTTATTTTTTCAATACGAAAAGTTGTTGGATGCCATTCATTATTAAACCAATATTCTTTTCGAGTATCATCTTTAAATTTTACTTCATAATAATCCCTTACATCACGCATAGCATTGGTAAACCCAAAAGCACAACTATCGTTAAAGCCAATAATTACAGCCGGAGCGCCGGGAAACGTTGCCCCGTAAGCGTTGTACGATGGTGTGGTTATTTGCATCTCGTACCAGAGAGATGGAAGATTTAAGCCAAGATGTGGATCGTTACATAAAATAGGATAACCGCTTTTTGTTTTTGAACCATTCACTGCCCAGTTGTTACTGCCATTATTTGGATTGGGTTTTTCCTCCCGTATAGTTGTAGAATCTTTTTTGTCAAAATAAAGTGAATCGGCACTTGCAGGAATTTTTAATTCAATTCCAGGCTTTTGAAATATAGTCCCTTTAGGAACTATGGGATCAAGCGAATCCATAATGACGGGATATATCTTATTAAAATCACCGGAAGAAAAAACCGATTTGGCATTTGTATATTCAAAATCATTTTCGCTGCCTGCTAAATCAAAACTCATAAATTTTAAAAAGATAGCCGTTTTTAAATTCGTCCATTTTTCAGGATAATAACCCATTATTTTATATTCTAACGGTAAAGTGCTTTCATTTAATGATTCAATATACGCATTAACTCCTGCCGTATAACTATCGCATTCTGCTAATGTTGCCGGATCTTTTTCAACTTCCTGTAAAGAATTTTCTGCTGCGAAAACCATACCCAGCCTGCGC
>JBBRHI010000506.1:0-2907 GCA_038222995.1 Bacteroidia bacterium
GGCACCTTGAGCCTCACGTCTACTGCCGCAACGTCCTATACCTGGACAGGCCCCGGTGGTTTTACATCTAATGTTCAAAATCCGGTTGTTCCGTCGGTAACGGTATCAGGAACTTATACACTTACTTCTTCGGGTTCACTATGTACATCTATAAACACTATTAGTGTTACTGTAGTGCCTGTAGCAACAGCTACATTGGGTTCTAACAGTCCTATATGTGCAGGCAATGCCTTAAGTCTTACCGCTGCGGGTTCTGCCACATCTTATACCTGGACAGGCCCCGGCGGTTTTGCGTCTAATCTCCAAAACCCCACCATTCCCGCTTTAACAAGCTCTGGTGATTATACCCTTACAACAGGTACTTTGAACTGCCCTACCGTAAATACGATCAGTGTGGTTGTTATTCAATATACTGCTGTAACGGTTGGTTCAAACAGTCCTATTTGTTCGGGTAATACGTTAAGTTTAACGGCAACAAACGGTGCGCCCTCTTATGCCTGGGCAGGCCCCGGCGGCTTCACATCAACTCTTCAAAATCCTACTATAACCCCTATTTTAAGTTCGGGTGTTTATACACTTGTCACAGGAGCGTCCGGTTGCAGTACCACTAATACAATCAATGTAACGGTAATACCTGCCATAGCAGTTAATTTAAATGCCATACCAACTATTTGTAGTAATGCAAGTATTAACCTTACCGCCCCTGCGGGAGGAAGTACGTATAACTGGACAGGCCCGAATAATTTTACGTCTAACCAGCAAAATCCCGTAATAGCTAATGTAAGCGTTATTAATCAGGGGGTTTATTCAGTATCAATTACAGCAGCGGGTTGTTTAAATACGGGTTCTGTTGCCGTAAGCGTTTACAATATTTTAAGTTATGTCAGCACTCCCTCCAATACCACATTATGTTCTGGTAATACGACTAATTTAAGCGCTTTAGGAACGGGTGGCAGCGGCACATACAATTACAGTTGGAATCCGGCAACAGACCTGTCTGATGCCGGTAATGCCAATACTACCGCTACCGGAAATTCAACTACAAACTACACAATTACTTTATCGGATGCTAATTGCCCTGCTACGCAAGCAGTACAAGCTGTTGTAACGATCAGTGTTAATCCTACGCCTGTTATCGCGTTCGGTAAAAACTTAAGAGGGTGTGAGCCTTATGCAGCACTATTAGAAAGCACCAGTATACCTGCTTCCGCAAGTTGTTCATGGCTTTTCAGTAATAACACTGCATATGGGCAATGTAACAGTACCGGTTTTATATTTCCTGTGCATGGCGTGTACGATGCAACGCTGAGCGTAATGGATGTAAATGGCTGCCCTGCAACCGCTACTCAAACAGCTTACGTTATTGTAGATCCTAAACCGGAGCCTGATTTTTCGAATTTACCGACCAACCCTACCGTATTAATTAATGAAGTAAGCTTTAGCGATAACTCTTTGGTTGGGTTACCTATGAGAAGCTGGCATTGGGATTTCGGCGATTATTTTTTGAGTCAGCAGAACGATACATCCAATGTTCAGAACCCGAGCCATGTATATGAAAATGCCGGAACTTATACGATAGCTTTAGCGATCACAAATAGTTTCGGCTGCAAAGATACCGTTACAAAATTAGTGATTGTTGAACAGGAGTTTGCACTGTTCATTCCTAATGCATTTACGCCTTCAAAATCGGATGGAAAAAATGACGTATTCATTCCGCAGGGAATAGGCTTTTTGGCAGACAGTTTTGAAATGTCGATCTATGACCGCTGGGGAGCTTTAATTTACAAAACAACAGACGTTACCAAAGGATGGGACGGCAGTATAAAAGGCAGCGGAAAGCTTGCAGAACAAGGGGTGTATGTATATAAGATCTTTGTAAAAGATTTTAAAAGCAGGGATAAAGAATTTGTGGGACATGTAACCCTTTTATAAATATATTTAAAACTTTTAATAAGTATAAAAATCCTTTTCGAAAATACCGGAAAGGATTTTTTAATTTTGAATGATGGATAAACGGTATTTCATAAACATTTGAAAAACTATACCGTTTGACAGTTAATATTTACATATGAAGCAATACCATGATTTAATGCGCCATGTTTTAGAGCACGGCGTAAAAAAAGAAGACAGAACTGGAACAGGCACCATAAGTGTTTTCGGTTACCAAATGCGGTATGATCTTGCAGAAGGATTTCCTTTGCTTACTACAAAAAAGTTACACACCAAATCCATTATTCATGAGCTGTTATGGTTTTTAAAAGGTGACACTAATATTCAATATTTAAAGGATAACGGCGTTCGTATTTGGGATGAATGGGCGGATGAAAACGGGGACCTGGGCCCTGTATACGGCTATCAATGGCGTAGTTGGCCCACTGCATCTGGTGAGCACATTGACCAGATCACACAGGTGATGGAAATGATCAAAAAAAATCCTGATTCACGTCGTTTAATTGTGAGTGCATGGAATGTAGCAGACATCAATACGATGAAATTGCCGCCCTGCCACGCTTTTTTTCAGTTTTATGTAGCCAACGGAAAATTAAGCTGCCAATTGTACCAAAGAAGCGCGGATATTTTTTTAGGTGTGCCTTTTAATATTGCTTCGTATGCCTTGTTAACCATGATGGTTGCGCAGGTTTGCGGATTGGAGCCGGGTGATTTTGTGCATACGTTAGGCGATGCGCATTTATATTCTAATCACATGGACCAGGCTAAGCTGCAACTTACAAGAGACCTTAGAACGTTACCAATCCTTAAGATTAACCCGGAAGTAAAATCTATTTTTGATTTTAAGTTTGAAGATTTCAGTTTAGAAAACTATGATCCGCATCCGCATATTAAAGCGGAGGTAGCGGTTTAAAAATCATAATAAATTTCAACAATCATTTTAATACATTTACATTT
>JBBRHI010000507.1:0-2893 GCA_038222995.1 Bacteroidia bacterium
TGATTATATTAATGCCGTTTTTGTTTTGCACTTTAGTCAGCAGTTCGTTTTTAATGCCTTGCGCTTTTTCTCTTAATAAAGAATGTATTTGTTTTTGTAAGTCATTGTTTTCTTCCACGAGATTGCTTAAGCTTTTTACAACGTCCTTATTGTTTTTTAACAAGGCTTTTACTTCATTCAACATAGCCGTTTGTGCATCAAAAAATTCTTCTGCTTTAACAGAGGTTACTGCTTCAATACGGCGAATACCGGCAGCTACAGCACTTTCGGAAATGATCTTAAAATAACCGATCTGCCCGGTTGCTTTTACGTGTGTTCCTCCGCAAAGTTCGATAGAATAATTTTTATCGAACTCCACTACACGTACCACGTCACCGTATTTTTCTCCGAACAAGGCCATAGCCCCTGTTTTTTTAGCATCGTCGATGGTCATTTGTTTAATATGACTTGCAATGTTTTCGCGGATTTTTGTATTGACTATTTTTTCGATCTCATGTAATTCTTCATCCGTTATTTTAGAAAAATGTGAAAAGTCAAAACGTAAATAATCTTCATTTACCAAACTTCCTTTTTGTTCTACATGTGTTCCTAATACCTGCCGTAATGCGGCATGCAGCAAGTGCGTAGCGCTATGGTTATTTTCTGTGTACGAACGTTTTGCTTTATTTACTTTAGCCATAAAGGTCGCTTCGATGTTTTCAGGCAACTTATCGCAAAAATGAATAATAACACCGTTCTCCTTTTTAGTATCGGTGATGTTTATTTTTTCATTGATATTTTCTAATGTGCCGCTGTCGCCAACCTGGCCGCCGCTTTCCGCATAGAAAGGTGTTTTATCCAATACGATTTGAAACTGCTCTTTATTCTTCGCTTTTACTTTTCTGTAACGAACAATATTACTTTCACATTCCAGATCATTATAACCTACAAACTCTGTTTCTGCAATGGAGCCGTCAGAAGATTTTTTATTTTTTTCGATATATACCCAATCGTCTGTATCTACTGATGTTGCAGCACGTGAACGGTTTTTTTGTTCTGTTAAAAGTTTATTAAATTCTTGTTCGTCAATACTCAGATCATAACCCCGCGCAATTAAGCTTGTAAGATCTAAAGGAAAACCAAACGTATCATACAATTCAAATACTACTTTACCTTCAATTACTTTACCTGTTTTTGATGAGGTTAAATCAATGCATACCTGGTCAATACGCTTTAAACCGATCTCTAATGTTTTATAAAAAGACTGCTCTTCTTCTTTTATTACTTTTTCAATTAAGATCTTCTGCGTATTTAATTCAGGAAACTGATGTCCCAGCTGATGCGCGAGTGTTGGCACTAAGCGATACATGAACGGTTCCTTAATATTTAAAGACTGATACCCGTAGCGAATGGCACGACGTAAAATACGACGGATCACATAACCTGCCCCGGTGTTGCTGGGCAACTGGCCGTCGGCAATGGAAAAGGAAATGGTGCGGATATGATCGGCAATAACCCGCATAGCGATATTGATGATCAATTGCTTTTTATGATTATTTTCGTCTTCAGGCTTGTAACGGTGTCCGCTTAACTCTTCAATTTTATTTAATAATGGTGTAAATACATCTGTATCGTAATTAGATTGTTTGTTTTGCAATACCCGCACTAAACGCTCAAAACCCATACCTGTATCTACATGTTGCTTAGGCAATTTTTCAAGACTTTTATCTGCCTTGCGCATAAATTCCATGAATACATTATTCCAGATCTCAATAACCTGCGGATCATCATTATTTACCAGGTCTGCACCGGGAATTTTCTTTCGTTCTTCATCACTTCTTCCGTCATAATGAATTTCGGAACATGGCCCGCAAGGGCCGGTATCACCCATTTCCCAGAAGTTGTCTTTTTTGTTCCCTTTTAAGATACGGTCTTCATTTACATATAATTTCCAGGTGTCGTAAGCTTCCTGGTCAAAGGGAACATTCTCTTCAGGGCTTCCTTCAAATACGGTAACATACAACCGGTCTTTATCAATTTTATAAACATCCGTCAATAATTCCCAAGCCCATGCAATGGCTTCTTTTTTAAAATAATCGCCAAAGCTCCAATTACCAAGCATTTCAAACATAGTGTGGTGGTATGTGTCTACACCAACTTCTTCTAAGTCGTTGTGCTTACCGCTTACACGCAAACATTTTTGAGTATCGGCCACGCGCGGAAATTTAATAGGCGCATTGCCTAAAAAAATATCTTTGAAAGGGGCCATCCCGCTGTTATTGAACATCAGCGTTGGGTCTCCCTTAACTACCATTGGTGCGGAAGGCACAATTTCGTGACCTTTTGATCTGAAAAATTCTAAAAATGTTTGGCGTACTTTATTTGATTCCATAGTGTTTAAAAAGAAGTAGCGAATATACTAAAATAGCGATTACTAAAAGAGAGAAATTATTCACTTTTTATAAAGAGTTTACCGGTTGTCATTTATATAATAGTAATTTTTTAACCGTGAAAATCGAAACTGATACTTTTGTTTTTCACGGTTAATTTTCTTAGATTTGTTTTATGATCAAAAGAGATATTATATCAAAAATTGAACTATTATTAAAAGAGTTTCCTGTGGTTACTCTGTTAGGACCCAGGCAGGTTGGTAAAACAACTTTGGTAAAGTCTATTAAAAATTTTAATAAAAAACCGGTTTTATATTTAGATCTTGAAAAACAATCGGATTATAATAAACTTAACGATATTGAATTGTTTTTTTCTACCTACAGAGATTATTTTATTATTATAGATGAAGTGCAGATCAAGCCTGAATTATTTGCGTATTTACGTCCTGAGATCGATGAGAAGAGAGATAACGGAAGATTTTTACTTACCGGATCTGCCGCCCCTGAGTTGATCAAAGGGGTAT
>JBBRHI010000508.1:0-2893 GCA_038222995.1 Bacteroidia bacterium
TAAATATCCTGTTATTAAAGGAAAGTATGACGAAGCATTTGTGAATTTAAACAGGCACTTACCGTCTAAATTTATTGTTGACAAAGCGGAGCGTAACGAAAAGAAAGCAAAGCCTGTTCGCGCATTGATCGTTATTGTTTCAACGTTCTCTGCCTTTATGTTGGCTTTACTGATCCTGTTATTCTCTGATAAGCTCATTGAGATCAAAAATAAAATAGTGGCCCAGTCAAAGGAAGACTAAGCTTTTAAACCGGTGTTGCTTTGCTGAAAATAAGAAATACATATGTGTTTTATTTTATAGTAGTATCCTACATACTGCTTAATACCTATATCTTTTTATTTGACCGCGGCATGTTTTTTCCGTTTAACCTGCTGCCTGTTTTACTGTTAATTGTTTTACTGGCCTTAGTGGATATTGAAAAAATCATGTATCTCATGGCTTTCAGCACGCCTTTGGCGATTACGTTGAAAGAGCTCGGTATGTCGGAAGGTTTGAACCTGAGCTTGCCTTCGGAACCTTTAATGATAGGGCTTACACTGGTTTATTTATTAAACGGACTGAGCAGCGGGGTTACGGCGAGGCAGGTAATACGACACCCTTTAACCGTTATTATTTTAGTGCAGTTAAGTTGGATGGCGTTTACAACGGCAACGAGTGAGCTTCCGGTAATCTCTTTAAAATATATTTTATCACGCATTTGGTTTTTAACGTCCTGCTATTTTATGGCAACCTATATTTTTAAGAACTTTAAATCTATAAAGATATACCTGTTATCCTATGCAGTTGCTCTTGCCATTGTTGCTATTATAACAACCGTTAAACATGCCGCTTACGGTTTTGATGAAAAAACGGCCGATTGGATCGTGTCTCCCTTTTATAATGACCATACAGCTTACGGTGCAGTGTTGGCAATGTTTATACCTGTTATGGGAGGTATGTTGTTTATGCGAACCGTGTCATTTCCGGTTAAAGTATTATGCCTCACATTATTGGGTATCTTTTTAATTTCCATTGTGGTGTCTTATGCAAGGGCAGGGTGGCTGAGCCTGGCAGTATCTTTAGCAGTGCTGGCAACCTTTATCATTCGTATTAAATTCCGTACTATTTTAATAACGGTTATTACTTCCGTTATTTTATTTCTTAGTTTTCAGTCAGAGATTTTAATGATCCTGGGAAGGAATAATACCGATTCGGACGGAGACTTTACGGCCAATATTGAATCTATGACCAACATTTCTACCGACGTATCAAACATGGAACGGCTTAACCGCTGGAGTTGTGCTCTCAGCATTTTTAGTGAATATCCTTATTTAGGAACAGGGCCAGGTACTTACCAGTTCTTATATGCGCCGTATCAAAAAAGCAGTCTAAAAACAGAGATCTCTACAAATTTTGGTAATAAAGGAAATGCGCACAGCGAATATTTAGGTCCGTTAAGCGAGCAGGGTTTATTGGGAGGAATTATAGTTATTATACTGGTGTTTTACGTGATGCATTTAGGCTACAGGTTAGTGTACGAAATAAAAGAACGAACCCTTAAAATCTTTACCATCTCCATAGTAATGGGTATCAGTACGTATTTTGTACACGGTTTTTTAAATAATTTCTTAGACAGTGATAAAGCTTCTGTCCCTTTTTGGGGCTTCCTGGCAATACTTTTGTGTATTGACCTGTATCACAAAAGGCAGCTGAAACACGTATAAATTAGATATTAAGAGAACAAATCATGTCTAATAAATTAATTATACAAAGAGGCCTTAAATCCAAGAAAAAATAACAGAATAGCTTTTTAAATCCTAATGTATTAGAAGTGCTAATAGATCTTTATCCCCATCACTAATACATCATCCACCTGGTCAAGCGTTCCTTTCCAGGTGTCTAAGGTGTTTTCAAGTAATACCCTTTGTTCTTCCATGGATAAATGTTGTATTTCCAATAAACTTTCCTGAAAACGTTTATACATGAATTTTTTTCCTTTTGATCCGCCAAACTGATCCGCAAAACCATCGGTGAATAAATAGACAGTATCTCCTTTTTGAAGATCAAATATCTTGGTTGTAAAAGGGCGGGCAATCACATCTGTAGATGCCGTGATAGGCTGCTTATCTGCTGTGAGCATCGTTAGTTCTTTATTACGGATAAGGTAACCCGGGTTATTGGCACCGGCGAATTCAAGACGAAGGTGTTTCATATCAATATAACACAAACTTATGTCCATCCCGTCCCGTAAAGGAATATCCTCGCTGTTCTTATTCAAACTTTTTTTAAGTTCCACATTAATATAATCCAATGTGCTTCCTGCTGAATCTACCGTTATACTGTTAAGCGTTTGGTTAAGCAGGGTGTTGCCGATAATGCTCATAAAAGCACCCGGTACGCCGTGCCCTGTGCAATCTACAGCAGCGGCAACTAATATATGATCGCCTTCTTTATACTCGAAACCGGTAGAAGAAGTGAGTGATTTTTTTAATTCATAATTAGAAAACCAATAAAAATCTCCGCTCACCACATCCCGCGGCTTAAATAAAATAAACGATTCGGGCGCATAATTTTTCAGGTCCTCTTTATCAATAAAAATAGATCGCTGTATGCGTTTTGAGTATTCAATGCTATCGGTAATATCTTTATTTTTTTCATCAATTACTTTACGTTGTTCGGTAAGAATTTTTTCCATTTTTAAACGTTCCCGAATATCACGCGCATAAATAACTATGGCAGGCCGGCCTTCAAAAGGGGCTACCTTTGCTGAACACTCTACGGGAATAAGCTCGCCCGACTTAGTAAGGAAAGGAATGTCCGTATAGATCATGCCGCCTTTTTCCCACACATCTGCTACAATCTTGGAGCTTTTATCAAGGTACTCTTTTGGATGAAGATTAAACAGGGAAAGGT
>JBBRHI010000509.1:0-2891 GCA_038222995.1 Bacteroidia bacterium
AATGACCGGCTACGAAAGCTTTACAGGGCATATCAATACAGAGCTGCAAAATCCCGAAACATCAGATCGGTTAAATTTTAATACGTATGTAAATCAAAACGGGCGTAACGAATATAATTTAAATGTAAAACATCGCTTCAACGATAAGTTTTCGGCAGGTATTTTATCGCATGCAAGTTTTAACCCGGTGGTTCAGGATTTTAATAACGACGGCTTTGCCGATATTCCTGTGGGCAGGCAATATAATATTATGAATAAATACAGCTACAACAGCGGCAAAGGTTTTGAAGCGCAGTTTGGTGGAGCTTATTTAACGGATTACAGGAAAGGCGGGCAATTCCCTTCAACTGTTCCAATAGCTTCTATTCCTTTATACGGGCTTGAAATTCAAAATAAAAAATGGGAGTTGTACAGTAAAACAGGTTATGTATTCAGGAAAAAACCCGGAACAAGCATGGGGTTGCAATTATCTTATCTTAATCATGAACAACATAACACCTATGGTTTAAATAAGTATAACGGTTTACAAACTACTTTTTATGCCAATTATATTTACCAGGGTATTATTAAGTCTGCTGCCAATACGTATAAAATAGGGGCAAGTTATACTAACGATAAAGTGGCCGAAGACTACCGTTTGTTTAATTTTAACCGTCATGAAAAAGTAGGGGGGGCCTTTGCCGAATTTGCTCATAACACGGGAGATAAATTTAATATGGTAGCAGGATTACGAGCCGATTACCATAACTATTACGGCTTATTTTTTACTCCGAGGCTGCATTTACGGTATGCTCTTAATGAAAACAAAACAGTATTCAGGCTTAGCGGGGGCAGGGCATTAAAAACGGCGAATGTGTTTGCGGAAAATATGGCCTATATGGCTTCTTCCAGGGACTGGATTATTAAAAGCAGTGACCTCAGTTTGCCTTACGGCTTAAAACCTGAGGTAGGGTGGAACTATGGGTTTAATTTTACGCAAAAAATAAAGTTGAACTACAAGGACGCTTATATAACGATTGATTTGTATCGTACAGATTTTATACAGCAGGTGGTAGCAGACCTTGACGGCAATACGCAACACGTTGTTTTTTATAATTTAAACGGCCCGTCTTTTTCAAACACCGCACAGGCAGAGTTTGGCTGGGAATTAAGGAAACGTTTGAATATAAAAACGGCTTACCGTTATGTGGATACAAAAGTATCGTATACGCAAGGCTTGCTTCAAAAGCCTTTTGTATCAATGCACAGGGCTTTTATCAATATAAGCTACGAAACAAAAAATAAGCATTGGTTATTTGATGCAACGTTACAATACAACGGCAGAAAACGTCTTCCTCAAACACATACAAACCCCGTTGAATATCAACGTGCTGATTATTCGCCCGATTTTTATAACGTATTGGCACAAATAACATATGTTACAAAAATTAAACGTTCCGATTTTAATATTTATATAGGTGTAGAAAATGCGTTGGATTATAAACAACCAAACCCAATAGTAGCAAGCCATGCACCGTTTAGTCCATACTTTGACGCGAGTATGGTATGGGGGCCGATTTATGGAAGAATGTTATATGCCGGATTAAGGTTTAAAATTAAATAATTGCTTCTGTAGTTGTTGCAGGCAGATTTAATTTATAAGATTATGCTCAACCGCATAAAGTACAATGCCGGCCGTATTTCTCGAGCCTGTTTTTATAAAGATATTTTCTTTGTGCGACTCAACTGTACGAGGACTTAATGCTAACAGGCCGGCAATTTCTTTAAACGAATATTGCTTACATACAAGTTGTACTATTTCAAGCTCACGTTCTGTAAGTGATGTAGCCATTAACGCATGCTTTTGTTTTTGGCCTGTTTTAACACCCGATACCATGGCTTTGGTAACTTCATGAGTATAATAAAAACCTTTTTCGTATACTGAATAAATAGCCTCTGTTACATGATCGAAGCTTTTATCTTTTAATAAAAAACCGTTAGCGCCTTTTTTAATCATGTCAAACATTAAGGCTTCGTTATTATGCATCGTTAGGATAATGATATTAACTTCCGGGTATTTTTTCTTAATTTCTATTGTAGCTTCAATCCCTGAAAGTTCGGGCATTTGAATGTCCATCAAAATAATATCGGGCCGGTCTTTTTTTAGCAGGCTCAAAAGTTCTTTACCTGTAGAAGCTTCAAATAGTATTTTAAAATCGTTAAAGTCATTTAATAAACTGATAAGTCCTTCCCGAAAAAGGGCGTGATCATCAACAACAGCTATTTTAATTTTTTTGTTCATAGGTCATGTATTGCAAAGTTATTAAAACAAAACCGTCCTTTTAAAAATAAATTTCAGCACCGCGATGCACGTAAAACTACGTGTAAAAGTAGGGGATTTTACGGATAAACAAAAAATCAGGGATTTTACGGATAGAAAAATGCTTTGAATTTTTTTACTTAGTAACATGAGAGAAGTTAACATATCTACTATAAAAATTGTTTTACATGATGCGGCTTCTGTTAATGCATGGTGCGAAGTACTAAGCTGTAGTGAAAAAGAACTGCTCAGTGCTATTGCCGTAATGGGTGATTCCGCAAAAGCGGTGGATGAATACCTGGAAAAGCATCATAAGAAAGAAATTAAGTATTGATTGCCGGTAAATGATCAGTACCTACCTTTTAAAATATTAAGTAATAGTTTTGAATTAAAACGAATTGTATATGCAAAACAAGTACTTTTCACAGCAGGCAGAAGAAATAGCCAATGTAGGAAGTTGGGAAGTTGATCTTATAACGCATTCTATGTCGTGGTCTGATCAGTTTTTTAAAATTTGCGGCTATAAACCCAATGAGGTTAAGCCTTCTGTTCAGCTCAGTCTTGATATGACGCATCCCGATGACAGGGAAGA
>JBBRHI010000510.1:0-2878 GCA_038222995.1 Bacteroidia bacterium
AATTTGTTTTAAAGAAGGTAAACTATCATTACTTACTTTTGTTAGGATCACACATAAAATAAACTGCTATGGCTACACTTTTCTCCCCTTTAACTATAAGAAGTATTGAATTAAAAAACCGTATCATCGTTTCTCCTATGTGCCAATACTCAAGCGAAGACGGCTTTGCAAACGACTGGCACCTGGTACATTTAGGAAGCAGGGCTGTAGGCGGTGCGGCATTGGTTATTACAGAAGCTGCGGCAGTATCTCCCGACGGAAGAATATCGCCGGCCGATTTAGGGATCTGGAAAGACGAACACATTCCGTTCTTAAAACGCATTACCGCTTTTATTGAAGAGCAAGGCTCCTTTGCCGGAATACAGTTAGCGCATGCAGGAAGAAAATCAAGCATAGAAGTAAGCTGGAAAGGCGGACAAGCGCTTAAACCAAATGAAGGCGGCTGGCAAACGCTGGCGCCGAGTGCTATAGCATTTAAAGAAGGGGATTTAGTGCCGGAAGCATTAAGCATTACTGAAATAGAACGCATTATAACTAATTTTAAAACTGCGGCGGAGCGCGCTTTAAAAGCAGGCTTCAAAGTAATAGAATTACACGGCGCTCACGGTTACCTGATCCACGAATTTTTATCGCCGGCAAGTAATATACGTACAGACCAATACGGCGGCTCTTTCGAAAACCGCACTCGTTTTTTACTGGAGGTTATTGCCGCTGTAAGAACTGTATGGCCTGAAACACTTCCTTTGTTCGTAAGGATTTCGGCAACAGATTGGGCAGAGAACGGCTGGAGTGAAAACGATTCCATTAAGCTGGCCGAAGTTTTAAAAACAAAAACGGTTGATCTTATCGACTGTTCTACAGGAGGCAATGTGGCGGGGGTGAAAATTCCTTTAAAGCCTTTATACCAGGTAGAGTTTGCGGAGAACATTAAAAAGCAAACCGGGATCTTAACCGGTGCCGTCGGTTTAATTACCACATCAGGAGAAGCAGAAATGATCATTAAAGAAGGTAAAGCAGACGCTGTATTTATAGCGCGCGAGTTGTTGCGCGATCCTTATTTCCCGCTGCGTGCCGCCGATGAGTTAAAGGCAGACGTAAAATGGCCTGAACAGTATGAAAGGGCAAAGCGAAGGAAATAATACCGGTTTCTTATTCGTATCATTAATAAATGCAATTTTAATTTGAGGAATCAGGTACGCCACATTCATTTCAAAAAATCCCCGTCAACAATCATAAGCTTTACGCCCTGCTCTGAAAAGGAACGGTGAGAGCTCAACTCATCAGACACGGCATAACTTTGCCCTTTTACTAATTTCAATTTTTCACCCGTGCTCAGTTCAGTTATAAATTCGCCTTCCAAACAATGGACAATGTGTCCTTTTTGGCACCAATGGTCTGCTAAATAATTGGTTGAATATTCTACTATCCTGATTCTTAGTCCGCCGAATTGAAGGGTTTGCCAAAATGCCGTTCCTGTTTCTCCTTTGTGTTCTATTTTTTCTATGGAAGACCAATCGATGGTTTGGAATGGAATGTTGCTCATGAGTTATATAATTAGATGATATGATTTCATTTTATAATGCGGCTATGGTTAAATGGATAAAGAAAAAACTAATTCTTCGTCTTTTTAAAAGCAAAAAAAGCAAAGCTTAAAAGAATAAAAATTCCGAGAGAGGTTATTACTAATTCAAAAATACTTCTTAATACAATTGTTTTGCTGCTTAGCATAAAACCCGGTAATAAACCGGCAATGCCTGTTGAAATAATCGCTATTATTACAAACTCTACTATATATTTCATAATTCCCGCTTTTGATCAATCAAATGTAGCGAAAATTAAAAAAATCGCGATGTATTGCACATTCAAACTCCCATTTAAAAGAAACTTACAGGCTCATCGCATAATTTGCTATTTTAGAACCATATAGCACTTTTTATACCCGGTTAACCCTTATTAATAAGCCTATCCGTTAATACCGTTTGGCGCGTACTTTGATTACTATTAAGAATTGTTAAAACTATGGCATTAATAACTCCCGAATTTAGCTGCGCCACGCATGTATTTTAAATTTACTTTGTAAAATAAGTGGATCAGAATAATGCTCACATACAGGGTAAGGGAAAACGAGTTGTAAAATTTGTATTAAAGCCAATTTTATGGCTTCTCACCCTATCTTTCACTTTTATCTTTTTGCTTATTTTTTTATTACAGTTTCCCGAAATTCAAACTTACATCACCGGTAAAGTTACTCATTACTTATCCGATAAAACACACAGCAAGGTTGAACTGAAAAGTGTAAACATTTCTTTTCCCCGATCGGTTGAAATACAAGAGTTGTATTTGGAAGATCAACAAAAAGACACGTTGCTGTATGTACACAACTTAAAAGTAGAACTTAATTTATGGGATCTGCTTTCTAAAAAAATAGTATTGCATCACGTTGAATTAAATACAGCTACCGCCCATATTAAACGAAGCTTGCATGATACGGCTTTTAATTTTGATTTTATTTTAAATGCATTGTCTAAGCCTAAACAGGAAGCTGCCGTAAAGGCCGATACGGCTTCTACTCCTTTGGAGTTCAGTTTAAATACAATTGCTCTTCATTCAGTTTACTTTACTTACCACGATGCGTTTACGGGAAACAATGCCGACGTAAGTATCGGTAATTTTGAAACGGAATTTGAAACGTTCGATCTTGCTAAAAAGAAAATTAAGATTAAAACCGTTGCTTTAAACAAGACAAATATTACATTCAACCAAAACGAATCATACGCCGCGCCAAAGCTTAATACACCCGGCAAACCCTTCGATTATACTATAGCGCTTAACTCATTAGAGCTGGCAGATATTAATGCAAACTACCATAATTCGGTTG
>JBBRHI010000511.1:0-2870 GCA_038222995.1 Bacteroidia bacterium
ACAGGCATTAACCCACATGATAAATACGAGTTAACAAACGGCGATAAAAACACCACACATTTAAAAGGCGATATTTTACACTATAGTTATTATACCCAACAAGATCATTACAAGCAGGTAGAATACTTTACCACTATTGCTTCTAAAGCATTTGTTGATTCAGGGAAAAAAGCGCCGTTTTATAAACTGATAGCAAATCCTATTGCCAAATTTATTGATCATTACCTTTTACATTTAGGTTTTTTAGATGGAAAAGCTGGGTATTTAATTTCTAAAATATCGGCTTATGCTACTTATTTAAAATACAAAAAAATAAGGGACATTTATAAATTACAAGCGCTTGCAAAATAACCCGGTTATAATTATAAGCAGAACAGACAGCATTGGCGATGTGGTATTGACCTTGCCTTTGGCCGGAATTATTAAACAGTATTTTCCTAGTAGCAAGATCATTTTTTTGGGAAGAAATTATACAAAAGACGTCATTGATTTGTCGCAACATGTGGATGAGTTTGTGAGCTACGATGGTATTTTAAAGCTTAGCAACGGCAATAAAATTGAGGCTTTTAAGAACCTGAATGCTACACATATTATTCATGTATTCCCCGTTAAAGAAATAGCATACTTAGCAAAACAAGCGGGGATAAAAAACCGTATAGGCACCACAAACAGGCTGTGGCATTGGTTTACCTGTAATATAAAAATTAAGCTTTCCCGCAAAAACTCAGACCTTCACGAAGCACAATTAAATACAAAATTACTGGAACCTTTAGGAATACATAAAGCTTTTAGTATAGAAGAGCTTGCCGCGGCTTATGGTTTTACTAAAATTCACGTATTAGAAAAACAATTTGCAGACCTGATGGATCCAAGTAAAACAACTATTATTATTCACCCTAAATCTAAAGGCAGTGCCCGCGAATGGGGTTTAGATAATTTTTCGAAACTGATAACCGGGTTAGATAAAACTAAATACGCCGTATATATTAGCGGCACCATACAAGAAGGTGAGTCGGTAAAAACCCTTATTGAAAAGCATCCTGAAGCTATTGATATGACGGGTAAATTATCGTTACAACAATTTATTGCTTTTATTAATAGTTGCGACATTTTAATTGCAGCAAGCACCGGGCCGTTACACATCGCTTCCGCTTTAGGAAAAAAGGCGATCGGCTTATTTGCTCCCATGCGCCCGATTCATCCCGGAAGATGGAAACCCATCGGGAAACAAGCAACTTATTTAGTGCTTGATAAAAACTGCGATGATTGCCGAAAGAGTATGGACTGCCATTGTATACGTGAAATACAAACAAGCGAGGTCATTAAGCTAATTGAAAAATAATGGACGCCTTAAATCATAAAGTTATCTGGATCACCGGCGCCTCGTCTGGCATTGGCGAAGCATTGGTATATGAATGCGCTAAACATGGCGCTAAAATTATTTTATCGGCACGTCGGGTTGAAGAATTGAACCGTGTAGCAAACCGGGCAAAGTTGACAGAGGGCAATTTCCTAATCATGCCATTCGATCTCTCAGACACTTCAAAAGCAAATGAATATGCTGAATTAATTATTAAAAAGTTTGGGGCCATTGACTTGTTGATCAATAACGGCGGGCAAAGCCAACGCGCAGAAGCCATGAATACTTCCGCAGAGACCGAGCGCAAATTATTTGAGATCAATTATTTTTCGGCAGTTAATTTATCAAAAGCCGTATTGCCAAGTATGCTTAAAAACGGGAAAGGCAAGATAGTGGTGGTAAGCAGCATTGCCGGAAAGCTCGGTTTTTATTTGCGCTCCACCTATTCTGCCGCTAAACATGCGTTGTACGGCTACTTCGACAGCTTACGATTGGAAATTGAAACGAAAGGTTTATCCGTATTAATTGTTTCACCGGGTAAAATAAAAACTAACGTGTCTTTAAATGCAGAAGCAGGGACAGGAAGCTCGCATAGCAAAATGGATGAAAGCCATGAAAACGCTATGAGTCCGGGAGAATGTGCCAAACGTATCATTGCAGGCATACTTAACAATAAAGAAGAATTATTTGTTGGCGGGAAGGAATTATTGATCGTAAAAATAAAACGTTTCTTCCCTAAACTGTTTGGAAGAATTATACGGAAACAAAGTCCTTATTAATTTTTTAGTCTACTGCGTGTAACCTCACTTTATTGCCTTCCGATATTATAACAACACCATGCCCTGCGTGAATCTTTATATGGATTTAAGTAAGCAAATTTGTTGTTCGATGCCTGTTAATTCAGACAATGAAAAAAAGTTTAATTTTATGGGTGATATATGATCCGTTTTCTACACTTACATATAAAACAGTATGATCATTGAACCTATTGAACCTCAAACACGGGAAACGCTTTTTATAAAGCTCTATGAAACTGCTTTTCCGAAAATGGCCGCCTTTATTCATAAAATGGGAGGCAACTTTGATGAAGCTAAAGACATTTTTCAGGATGCCTTGGTTATTTATTATGAGAAAACAAATGAACCCGGGTTTACAGTTCAATCAGATGAAAAAGCTTATTTAATTGGCATCTGCAAACACCTGTGGTATAAATATTACAACGGCAACAAACTTAAACAACCTTTAGATATTACTCCCGCGTTAAAACTCGGAGAAGAACATGAGCCCAAAGTCTCCGAATATATACTGCGTTTTGTAGAGTTGTCGGGTAAAAAATGTCTTGAGCTTTTAAAGGCATTTTATTATGACAAACTCAGCATGAAAGATCTGGCCGATAAGTTTAGTTTTTCGGGAGAACGTTCAGCTACTGCCCAAAAATATAAATGTTTGGAAAAAGTAAGAACTGCTATACATGACAAATCATTAACTAAAGACGATTTTTATGAGTGAA
>JBBRHI010000512.1:0-2868 GCA_038222995.1 Bacteroidia bacterium
CTTCCGGGTTTAAACATTATATCATTTACGGCGGTATTCAAATCGAAATACCACAGAACTCTACTCCCCTTCCGCCCCACTACTTACCCAATCCTTTTGGATTAAGTGCGTGTTAAAATCCCGGTTGTGAGGTCAACAATAAATTCCACGACTGGATCCATTATTAATACAATTTTAAACAGGCGTTGCAACCCCGGTTAACAGGTCCACAATATAAACGTGGACGGGATTTATGGTAAGTTTGGCTTTATGATCGCCAAGGTACACTATAGTACCATCATACTCAAAGTGTTTCCAGTATTGACGGGGCAATTGTGTAATTTGGACGGTTTTAATATGAAAAGTTGCCGTACCGGCAATTACATCAGCTATCCCTGACGTAATTTTCACTTTGAGCCCGGTCAATGTATAGGTAGAAGTAAAAAGGTTGCCATATTCATCAAATATAAAATTTTGACGCTGGTCTGCGGCTATCGAGCCGTCCATTGATACCAATTTATACGTTTCATCCAAAGCTTTTACCGTGTAATTCTGTGAAAGCGTATCATTAAACACATAGCCGTAGCTCTTTTCCTGGTAAAAGGCTTTTGTATTAACTTTATAGCCGTTAACCACGCCTGCATCACAGGTGTAAACAAAATGAAAATTTCCGGAATAATCTTTAATTGTATCTCCAATGGGATTACTGGCTTTGAACACCTCCTGGTAACTATAACTGGTGTCAATAACAAAACCGCATAATGGTGCCACGCTGTAAGTGGTTAAACCACCGTGAGATGCATTGGTTTTAAAAGGCGAACTGATACCCTTACTCACGTCAATAGCGCCGTATTTCCCGGTTATCGATTTGTAAAAGGTAGTTGCTACCTGGCTGCTTAGCGCTTTATAGTCTGTGCCATCGGTTTTCGGTGTGTTAACAGCTGCTTTTTTACACGACGAATAAAAAAACACAGCAGCACACAATACAAAAAAGGTGTAGGTTAATTTTAGTTTCATACAATAATTTTTAAGTCCGGGAGGACTGTTTTCAATAATTTATCACTGTAAATGTAAGTAAAAATGAGATATAGAGCACGATATCAGCATTTTAATTAAAAATATTACAATTGGTGGAAAAAGTGCTAAATCGGCCTAAAGAAAAAACCCTATCTTACGAACATAATACCCCGTTAGGCCATCTTTCGTGCGACAATTTTAAGACAATGTCTGTAATGTGGTATTATTTTATTTCCATTGTAACGATAAATGAGAAATAAAATCAGGGCCGCTGTAGCGCTGCTTCGTAATTTGATTAACAAACAAGCCTTTTCAAACATCAGGAACCATTGGAACCTGTCGATGGCGCTTTCTCCATTTATAAAGAATAAACTAATCTCCAATAGTCCTTATACAATTCATTTGTATCCCTACGTCTCCCGCACCTTTAATATGCAGGAAAGAGTTAAAGTGCTGATTCATCATTATACTTTCCTTAAAAATACATACTCGCCCTTGCAGCTAAGGCGGTTATTTGTACATGGACTGGAATGTCTCAAAATAACAGAACACGATACTGAATTCAGAATAACGCTGGGTAAAAACCTTATATCGGAATACGAGGGGCCATTATCCTTATGTTTCAAAGTAAATGGCGATTTAATTTCAACAATGTCCTTTACCTTTTTACCAGGCTACTTCTTTGGTAGTAAGGACGAAACTATAATATACATCTCTCATTTGCAGCGGTCACAAACGCCGGCAATAAACAATAGTAAGTTCCTGCAATACTTTAAAAACATACACGCGTCTGCCGTTCTGCTGAAAGCTATCGAAGCATTTGCACTGGCTTTAGACATCAATGTATGCGTGGCTATAGCCGCCGAGAACCAATTAAATTGTAGAAGTGAAGGGGATCAGGAAATTTTTAAACATACTTACGACGATTTTTGGGAAGGAAGGGGTGCCACTTACTTAAATGGGCATTACTTTTTTAATTTACCAATAAATGATATCCCGATGCCTGATATCAAACAAACACACAGGAATAAAACGCTGAGGAGGCGCAAGCAATTGAGCAGCGTATACGACATTTGCTACAATCACTTCTATAAATTCAACGAGCGGAAAACGGAACATTAACCCTGCAATGACAAATTTTCGCCTACAATTAACGGTTTTTTTCGTTTCTTTGCAGCCCTTACAAAATAAGGATATGACTTGGTAGCTCAGCCGGTAGAGCAACTGACTCTTAATCAGTGGGTCGAGAGTTCGATCCTCTCCCAGGTCACGGGAAGCCTTTCAACAGACGTTGGAAGGCTTTTTTATGACGAATATTATCGGAAAGAATAACGCTACGTAGTTGAAGACTGTAGAAAGCACGGAAATTATTCTTATTTTTAGCATGCTATGTATAAACCTGTTAAAAATATTCATATATCTTTAACTGTTGATGCCTCGTACTTCAGCATAAACGCTGAAAATATCCCGAAGGCGGGTGCAAACACTCGTCCCAGCTGGCACTAAGTATTATTCGAATAGGTCTTTGTAAAAAAATGCTGCTTGATGAAAAAGCTTGAGCCCGGAGCGAAATTGTATTTACTGGTTGTGGTGCTGAGTAGCTTTATCACCGGTATTGGTGTTTATGGCATTTTCCAAATGAATGCGTTAAATCAGAATACCCGTGCCATATATGCCGACAGGTTATTCCCTTTGGATCAGTTGGGAGAGATCCGCTTTTCTTACGAGTTCATTCTTTTCACTGCTCAGCAAAGTAACGACCATAAAATCAGCCCAACGGATGCGTTAAGCAGAATACAGCAATCAGAAGACAGCATTCATGCCAACTGGAAGGCATATCTGCTTACCTACCTCACCCCTGAAGAAAAAATA
>JBBRHI010000513.1:0-2857 GCA_038222995.1 Bacteroidia bacterium
GACAGAACTAATTATGAAGAAAAAATTGTTGAGTCATTGCAGCAGATTAATAAACATTTTAGTTTTGAGAACTATCTAATTCGAAAATTAAAAGAGAATGGCGATCTAGAGTTCAATAATATTAATCCAAACTTTGAAGGAATGTCTTTTAATCAGATAGCAGAGATTATTGAGAAAGAAAACTCTGAAAATCAAAAATTTTCCACTGATTTAATAGAGCAATTATTAGCCTATTTAGTTAAAATAAACCCAAGATAATAGTGTCTGAAACATTAATCATATATCCTAATGATCCATCTACTCATTTCTTGTTAGACTCATTTTGCTTATTACAAAAAGATGTAACTAATTTAAGTTTTTATGAGATTCTACCCAGTGACGAATCACATCGTAAATGTCTCAATTTAATAGAAAAACATCATTCAATAATTTTCATGGGACATGGCTCACACTCTAAAATTAGTGGGGCAAAAGATGAAAATTATACAAAAGATATTTTTCTTTCTATAGCCGACATCAAAGATTTAGGAAAAAAAAATTGGCTATTATTTTCATGTAATTCAAATGATTTATTAAAAAAATGTTCGCCTGAAATAATTTCCGGTATTGGTTTTGGCGATTTGCCCACTGATTTTAATGATATTCAAGGAATTAGAGAATTTGAACAAACTTTATATAAAAATATAAGTATCGAAACTATTGAATGTTTCAAAAAATCAATTAATTGGATAATAACTGAATCTATCTATTCTTACTCTAGCGATAAATTAAGTTTTAGAGAATTATATAATCGTATTAATCTACTTATAAATAAATGTATGATTGATATTTTAAAGGATTCAAAAAATGACGATTTAAGAGGTGCGTCAAAGCTTTTATATGATATGAAATGTGATGCGCAATTTTACTAGATATGTTAAATAATAGATATTTTAAATGATTATTTACAAGTTGTCCCTCTAGGCCTTAGCTATTCGCTTTTATCTTCTCAATATCCCTTACTGTAAAAAATAACCACCTCCCTCCCTAACAAAATAATCCCTACCACTTATTCCCAAAAACCTGCCACTTACCAAGTCGTTTCGTTGTTTTAACAAATCTTTACAAGCTGAGTGTATCATTTCGAGCTATCCTCACGTTATACACATAAATTAAAAAATAACGCAGATGATGACAACCAAAAAAACCCGGTTCCCCCGAACTCTTTCTCTTCCTCGTTCGCTTTCTTAAAGCAAAGCAGAACCCCGACAAAAATCAATTCACCATTTAAATTTTAAAATTATGTCAACTCCAATAGAAAGCGGCCATGCTAAAAACACCGCTAATTTCGATCACCTCATTGCTGTAGCCTTAACCTTTGGTTCAAATTATACACCCTCAGCGGCAAACATAGCAATTCGCAATCTGTAAAGTGTGTTAACCAATGCACAAGCTGAATTAACCAATGTAAAAAATGAAAACAACGCGTGGAAAAACGCAACCAACGATCGCGAACTGGCCTTTGAGCACTTAAAAGGCTTATCCACCCGTTTAGTAAATACACTCATTGCCGTGGGGGCTAACGAGCAAACCGTAAAAGATTTTAAAACGCTCAATGCAAAGGTGCAGGGTTCACGAATAAACAAAATAAAGCCGGTAACTGCGGCAGACCCAAACGAGGCCGGCACAACCGACCCAACGGTACCGGGAACCAAAACGGTTTCCGTATCCCAACAAAGTTTCGATAACCTGATCGAACACTACGATAAGATCATCACCTTACTGGGTTCCATTCCTCAATACATCCCTGCAGAACCAAACTTAAACGTGTCAGCCTTGCAAGGAATGCTGGCTAACTTGCAAACACTTAATACGGCGGCGTATACAAGTTATACCAAAGTAACCAATGCAAGAATAGCCCGCAACAAGCTCCTTTACCAAAACCCCGATGCAGTATTAGTATTGGCAAGAGCAGTAAAGGCTTACATAAAAGGGAAGTTCGGGGCAACAAGCCCTGAATACGCACAAATAAGCGCCATAAAATTTGTGAAGGTCCTTAAAAAATAACCGGTGCACAGGTTCTAAAATAAGAAGGGTAGTCGAAAGACTGCCCTTTCTGTTGTTTACACACTTACCCGGACACTCCCCCATAAACCGGGCAAAAAAGTAAAACAGGCTTCCCGGTTTGTATAACTCGCGGGTGTAAAAGTATAACGGGCAGGTGCAGAAGTATAACCGGCAGGTGTAAAAGTATAACGAGCAGGTGCAGAAGTATAACCGGCAGGTGTAAAAGTATAACGGGCAGGTGCAAAAGTATAACCCGGAGGTGTAAAAGTATAACCGGCAGGTGTAGCAGCCTATACCTCGTAACTGTACTCCCAGGCCGATTTATAAAAGTTGTACGATTCACAATATTCTATAAAAGCTTTATAAAACGGGTGGTTCCCGATAGTCGCCGTATCCATAATCACCACTAACTTTTTCTTGGCACGCGTCAACGCCACATTCATCCTTCGTATATCTGATAAAAAGCCGATCTCCGAAGTAGTATTACTTCTCACTAAAGAAATATAGATCACATCACGCTCTTCCCCCTGGAAACCGTCAATCGTTTTAACCGCCAATTCACTCACAGGGAAAGGTGAATAATCAAAAGCCGCCAGTTTCTCTTTCAGGAGTTCGATCTGTTCTTTATAAGGAGAAATAATGCCGACACTGATCAAAGGCGCGGGTTCATTATAACTGTACTGTTGTAACAACAATTCCAAATGCTTAAACAACAAATCAGCCTCACCGGTATTGGATAAGCTTAAGGTTTCGGGGTTCTGTAGCTCTTCAAAGCCGCAACCCGCTGTATCAATGAGTTCTATCGGTTTAT
>JBBRHI010000514.1:0-2849 GCA_038222995.1 Bacteroidia bacterium
CCCGAGGTCACTCAATGCCACAAGATCATTTGATAAAACCTCAAGCTGTTTATTTTTATGGCTCAACAGTTCTTTTTCTTTTTCCATTTGTAAGATGCTGGCCTGCATCTCCACTCCTTTAAGCTTTTGCTTATTTTTTTCGCTGAAATATTCTTCTTTTAAAGTATAGTAGCTCTTAAAATGTTCAATAAATTTTGCGGTGTTCGACTGCTTTTCATAAAGCCTTGATAGAGCTTCATGTGTTTTATAAAGAACTTCCTTTGTATTGGTTTCTTGTGAAATAGCCAGTGCTTTATTTAAATGAAGAATAGCATAATCCATGCGTCCCATTTTTAAATACAGGTCTCCCAAATGAAAGTTTGTTTCTGCAATACCGGCATTAAAATTAAGCTCTTCTCTTATTAAAAGGCATTCACGAAATTGTTTTTCCGCATTACTGAGATCGTTAGCCGCCAGGTAAACCTTTGCCAGTCCGTCAATAGCATAGGATTCAGACTGCTTTGACTCTACCGACCTGGAAATGGTTAATGCCTGCTTTAACAGTTCGATAGATTTCGGGATATTATTTAAATTAAAATACGCGGCTCCAAGCCCGTCTAAAATACGTGACAATAAATGTTTATCGCCTATTTTTTCGGCAAGTTCCAGTCCTCGGTTAAGGGCGTCAATCGCTTTTTCATTATCGCCGGATGTATAATAAACAGAACCCAGGCCGTTCAATGCATTAGCCTTTGCAACCGCATCATCATTTTGCTCTGCTTTATCAAGCATTTCATGCGAATATTTCAACGCATTATCATAATCGGCTAAAAAATAATAAGCACAAAACACATGGTATAAAGCATGTGCTTCAAATTTTTTATCGGGATACATTCTAAATAACGAGATCGCTTCAAAAAGATCCTTTAACGCATTATCATAGCTGCCTAACCAAACAGTACATGAGCCCTTGCAGGCAAGTGCCTCTGCCCTTAACTGTTCATTACCTCCTTTTGTAAGGTGTAACAATGCTTCATCGGCAAGCTGAACTCCTAATACAGGGTTATCCCTGCATATTTCAAACGATTGCGAAAGCAGCTTTTCTATTTGAAAAGAATCAATGATATCTTTATTGTCAGTGTCAGACATATAGCCGGGGGAACCGTTTTAAAAGGTTAATGTATAAAATAATACTATCAAAAACAAAAAAAATCGTTCTAAACTCATTTTATTTCGTCAAAATGATAAAACCCGGCATTATATATAATTGATTAAAACTAATTTGATAAAACCGTGTTTATTACTCGGCAGTATATTATAATTACCCTGAATTTAGAATTAGTTACAATTAAAAACTATATATTTTACGTACCTTCATAGGCTTTAAACATGGCTTCATTTATACCTAATACTATTATTTATGAGTAATTATATTTTAATTCCTTTAATAGCCTGGGCTGCTGTATCGGTAATAATGATGCTTGTTTTTATATGGGCAGTCCGTATTAAAAACTACGGTGTTGTGGATGTGTTTTGGGCCCTTAACTTTTTGGTGATAGCTCTTATTATTTGGGGTTTAGCCGACGGCTATAGCCAACGTAAAAACCTGGTGTGTGCCTTAGCGGTGTTATGGAGTTTACGTTTAGGGATTTATTTATCGTTCAGGGTTTTGGGTCATTTAAATGAGGAGGAAGGTCGTTATAAACAGCTAAGGGCTGAATGGTCTACACCAAAGTTTTTTGTTTTTTTTCAAATGCAGGCCCTCTCAAATGTATTTTTATGCATTCCGTTTTTTGTCATTGCTTTAAATAAAAATGAACCGCTCTCTACTATCGAATACACCGGCGCAACCCTTTGGTTTATTTGCATTTGCGGTGAGGGGCTTGCCGATTGGCAGTTACAGCAATTTAAAAAAGACACGTCAAATAAAGGTAAAGTATGCCAAAAAGGGTTATGGAATTATTCGAGGCATCCTAATTATTTTTTCCAATTCTCTATTTGGATCTCGGTATTGATCTTTGCTTTACCAAGCCATTATGGCTGGCTGGCGGTGCTTTGCCCAATTTCTATCGGTTATTTAATTTTTAAAGTAACCGGTATTCCCATGACGGAAGAACAATCCATACGAAGCAAAGGTGAATTGTATAAAGAATATCAACGCACAACAAGCGCCTTTGTGCCATGGTTTAAAAAAATGTAAAAAGGAAAAGAGAAGAGGATAAGGGTTGATATTCATTGCAATCTAACATACTTCTATTTCTCACTATAAATAATTATGTGGTATAATTCATTACTGGAAAACAACAAAATTCCTGATCCGCTTTTAAGGATCGGCATTCGCAATTTATTAAAGCAACGTTTAAAAGACGAGCATAAAGGCACTGTAGAGGCGCAACAGGCACATTTAATGAAACTCATTGATGAGCTGAAAGCAACCCCTACAATTGCCATAAATACGCAAGAGGCGAATGAGCAGCACTATGAAGTACCGACTGAATTTTATAAATACTGTTTAGGAAAACATTTAAAATACAGCAGCGGCTATTGGAAAAACGGTGTAACAGATATTGATACATCCGAAAAAGACATGCTGGAACTTACCTGCGAACGTGCCGAATTAAAAAACGGGCAACAGGTATTGGAGCTGGGCTGCGGGTGGGGGTCTTTATCGTTATTTATGGCAGCTAAATATCCTCAAAGCACTTTTACGGTAGTTTCAAATTCAAGAACGCAAAAACTGCATATTGATGAACAGGCAAAACTACGCGGCATTACTAACCTAACCGTTATAACCAATAACATTAACGATTTTAAATTAGATAAAACGTTTGACCGTATTGTATCTGTTGAAATGTTTGAGCACATGCGCA
>JBBRHI010000515.1:0-2843 GCA_038222995.1 Bacteroidia bacterium
TCTATTACTGAATCGGGACAGGAGGCCCCACTCGTTAAAATAATTCGCACAGGTTTTTTATCCGGTAAAAAATGAGAGGTTACAAGATTTTTTTTATTAGGATAATCGAAATGATGGATGGTGCTTTTATCGATCACCTCTTTTTCGGAAGAAATGAAATAGGTGTGGAATTTAAGCTCACATAATTCTACCAAATGCGAAGTGTTGCTGCTGTTGTAGCCGCCCACTACGATTGCTAAATCTGCTTCTGTTTCTAAAAGTCCGTAAGTTGCGTCCTGGTTTTCGTTAGTTGCATAACATAAGGTATCACGCGTGTCGGCAAAGTGTTTTGATATAGCTTCTTCACCGTATTTTTCTATCATTACCGATTTAAAGAAATCAGCTATTTCCTGAGTTTCGCCGGCAAGCATTGTTGTTTGATTAATAACACCCACTCTTTGCAGGTCTGTAGCAATATTTAAAGAAGAAGAATACCTGCCTTCAAAATCAATAGTAAATTCCCCTTGTGATTTATTTCCTTTAATATAGTGAGCCAGTAATTTGGCTTCGTTTAAATCTTTTACAATAATAGCGCGGCTGTGCTGATCGCTGCGTGAAAAGGTCGACCTTGTTTCTTCGTGGTTATGCTTACCGTGAATAATAATCGTATAATCCTCTTTCCCGATCGATTCCGATTTTTTCCACACGCGTTCTACAAACGGGCAGGTAGTATTGTAAGCAGCCGTTTTTATATTTTTAGATTCAAGAATTTCAATAATGTCTAACGGTGCACCAAATGCAGGAATAATAACTACATCGTCAGACGTTAATGTATCAAATGAAATAAGTTGTTTGCCGTGTGTGTCCTGTAAAAATTGAACTCCTCTTTCTATCAGGTCTTTATTTACATCGGGGTTATGGATCATTTGGCTCAGCAAAAAAATTCGTTTTCCCGGGTTTTCATCTAATGCTTTAAAGGATATTTCAATGGCATTTTCCACACCGTAACAAAAGCCGAAATGCCTTGCAATTAAATACTGCACCGGCCCGAAATCTAAAAGGGTAGGGGAATTATCACGCTTACGCGGATCCTGCAGTTTGCGGTATTGTTTTATTTTAGTGATGATCGGACTTCTGTAAAATTCCGGTACATTAAATGTTTTCATGCGTTGTGTTTTATTTTTCCCGCAGATTTCGCTGATACAGCATAACTGCTTTCTTTTATTAATTATATACCTTATATGGTTTATTTGTTCTCGACTGCGCTCGAACTGACAAAAAATATTCCCTTATTTCTCCTTAATCTCTTAAGTCCCTTTTGTCTATTTTAATACCAGTTCCTTAATGATTCTCTTTCCTACAAATTGATTTACTTTTTGGATGATTTCTTCTTTTACGTAGGCTGTTTCATTTCTTACAACAGGCGAATCTATAGATACAAACAAAATACCTGCCGCATAGTTTATTTGGGTAGTATGTTTTGCCACCGTCTTCCCTACCAATGCTTCCCAGCCATTACGAATAGCAAAGATGCTGTATTTTTCATCGAGCTTCTCTTCTTTAAAAATTTGAGCAATAGCATCGCCTAATTTTATAAGGTTGTTGTTTTTACGCATGCTCTTTTATATCTCCGTTATTAACTATATAAATTAAGTGCTCCGCTTTTTGTTGTTCAAATAATTCTTTGATGCGTTGCGGATGTGTATCTGTAATAAATACCTGCCCGAATGTATCATTACTTACCAGTTCAATTAATTTTTTAAAGCGTGTTTCATCCAGCTTATCATAAATATCATCCAGTAATAATAAGGGCTTGGTTAATTTTTTGTCTTTTATAAATTCGAACTGCGCTAACTTTAAAGCGAGTAAATACGATTTTTGCTGGCCTTGTGAGGCGAATTTTTTTAAGCCGTTGCCCATCAGTTTAAATTCCAGGTCATCGCGGTGCGGCCCGGTAGTTGTGTAATGCACCGCCCTGTCCCTGTCCAGGCTTGTCAGTAAAACTGATTTATAGGATTTATCTTTTAAAGTGCTCTCATAATAAAGGCTCACATTTTCATCACTGCCGCTGATAAATTTGTAGTTCTTATTAAAAAGCGGAATAAACTCATTTAAAAACCGGATGCGTGTTTGAATAATAGATTCACCGTATAAGATCAATTGATCGTCCCATATCTCCAAGCTCATTGTGTCGAATGTTCGGCTTTCGTAAAACTGTTTCAATAATGCATTACGTTGCTGAAGCACGTGATTGTAGGCGATCAGTTTCTCTAAATAGGCTTTGTCGTATTGAGAAATAATGCTGTCCATAAATTTACGGCGCACTTCGCTTCCATCCCAAATTAGTTCACTGTCAGAGGGCGAGATCATTACCAAGGGGTAAAGGCCGATGTGTTCAGACAAACGTTCGTATTCTTTTTTATTATGCTTGAATTGTTTTTTATGTCCGCGCTTTACACCGCAATAAATTTCGTGTACTTCTTCATTTTTATTTATCCATGCCTGGATAGCAAAAAAGGGTTGGTCGTATTTGATGTTTTGACTGTCGGACGCATTAAAAAAACTTTTGCAGAAAGAAATGTAATGAATCGCATCTAACAGGTTCGTTTTTCCCATCCCGTTATTACCGACAAAGCAATTGAATTTTGAGCAAAATTTTAATTGAGCCTGATCGTAATTTTTGAAATTAATAAGGGATAAACTCTCTAAAATCATGAACCTTAAAGGTACAAAGGATATTAGTATTTTTTATAGAGTGTTATTAAATAAAAACGTCCCGCTCAAAGAACGGGACGTTAATAAAAATTAAATAAATTACTTTCTTACGCTTTCGCAGGCATTGCGTTTAAAGGTTTTACATCGCC
>JBBRHI010000516.1:0-2835 GCA_038222995.1 Bacteroidia bacterium
ATAAATTTTCTTCCAATCCTACAATATGCACATAAGGAAACTCTAGGCCTTTAGACGCATGAATCGTCATCATGGTTACTTTATCCGCATTTTTTTCTTCTTCGCCTTCTTTATCCACATCTGTAAGCAGGGTAATTTCCTGCATAAATTCATCCAACGTTTTTAACGAATTCGCTTGTTCAGCTGCATCAAATAATTCTGTCGGGCTTATTTCTGTATTTTGAACAATTGCCTCTTTCAATTCCTCTTCTTGCGGCGTTCTGTCCTGTTCCGTAAAATCTTTTATCCCGTTCAATAATTCCTGGATGTTTTCATAACGACTCACGCCTTCGGGTGTTTTATCATGATACAAATCCTTTACTATACCGCTTGTTACCGCAATATAATTGGCACTGTCAAAGGCTGTTTTATAAGGGATCATTAACGAGAAGGATTTAATACTCGTTGTAAACTCTTCTATTTTTGCAGCGGTACCGCTATTAATGCCTGTATTAAAATCCTTTAAATTAGTAACGACTTGCCACATGCTGATATCATGCTCCATAGCGGCAATCATAATTTTATCCATAGTCGTTTGACCTATGCCGCGGGCAGGGTAATTAATAATCCGCTTCAACGATTCGTCATCGTTATGATTAATGGATAACCGAAAATAAGACAACAGATCCTTTATTTCCTTACGTTGGTAAAATGAAATCCCGCCATAGATCCGGTAAGGAATATTTAATTTACGTAAAGCTTCTTCAAATGAACGGGACTGTGCGTTGGTGCGGTATAAAATAGCAAAGTGTTTATAATATGCTTGTTGCGTATAATGTGTTTCATAAATAGCAGAGGCTACTTTCTGTCCTTCCTCGTTATCGGTACTTGAACGGATCACTTTTATTTTTTCGCCTTCTTCATTATCGGTAAAAATATTTTTTTTGAACTGATCTTTATTAATAGCAATAACGGCGCTCGCCGCTTTTACAATATTTTGTGTGCTCCTGTAATTTTGTTCGAGCTTAAATGTTTTAAGATCCGGGTAATCTTTTTCGAAATTTAAAATGTTTTGAATGTTTGCTCCTCGAAAAGAGTAAATACTTTGCGCATCATCGCCCACCACACATATGTTCTGAAACCTTGCTGCGAGCTGTTTTACAATCACATACTGCGAAAAATTCGTATCCTGGTACTCATCCACCAAAATGTATTTAAACTTACTTTGATACTTTAATAATACTTCAGGAAAATCGCGCAGCAAAATATTGGTATTAAACAACAGGTCATCAAAATCCATAGCGCCCGATTTAAAATTCCTTTTTTGATACGCTAAATAGATCTGTCCGAGCAAAGGTTTATTAGAAGCTCTGTCTTCGGCCTGCGTTACAGGATTATTGGCATATTGCCCTGCAGAGATTAAACTGTTTTTAGCGGAAGAAATTCTGTTTAATACTAAAGATGGTTTGTAAATTTTATCATCTACATTTAATTGCTTTAAAATATCTTTGATCACACTTTTACTGTCATCGGTATCGTAAATGGTAAAGTTACTCGGGTAACCTAATTTTTCAGCTTCAAACCGTAATATTTTAGCAAAAATGGAATGGAATGTTCCCATCCATATATTTTTAGATTCGCTCGTGCCAACGATCTTAGCAATACGAGCTTTCATTTCCTTGGCTGCTTTATTGGTAAAGGTTAATGCTAAAATATTAAAAGCATCATTTCCTCTATGCATAATATGCGCAATACGATAGGTTAACACCCTTGTTTTGCCTGAACCTGCGCCTGCAATAATCATTACCGGTCCTTCTGTTGTTTCCGCTGCCATACGCTGCACCGGATTCAATTCATCTAAATAATTACTCATTACCACAAAATTAATCATAAACCTCGTTTTTAAACTTTTATATTTAAAATTTTAAGAATTAATTTTTAACTTTTTAGATTCACAGCTAAACTTTTTATGAAGTGGGGTGTTATCTGAAGAAGAATAAAATAGTTGATTTATAAAAGAGAAAATTGTTTTAAAAATAAACCGGTATGGGTGGAATTAATAAAGTTATATTAGTAGGAAATCTGGGTAAAGACCCTGAAATTAAGTATTTAGAAGGAAATATTGCCCGGGCCAATTTTAGTATGGCAACCAGTGAATTTCATAAAGATAAGAGTGGAAACAAAGTAGAGCAAACTGAATGGCATAATATTGTAGTTTGGAGAAGCATGGCAGAAAGTGCTGAAAAATTACTAAAAAAAGGAACACAAATCTATTTAGAAGGAAAATTACAAACCCGTCAGTGGGTTGATAAGGATGGTCAGAAACGTAATATCACGGAGATTGTAGGTGAATCTTTTTTAATATTACAACGTAAAGATGTTAATCAAAACCCTGCGCAAGGCTATTCGGAAGATACAAGCAGCGGCGGCTTTAATGATATTGAGAAAAAAGACGGCTTGCCGTTTTAAACATCCTTTCGTTATTAATTTTAAGCCGGTTTTACTTACCGGCTTTTTTATTCTGTAAATTTACCGTTATGCAAAAACTCACCGGTTTATTTTTATTTAAAGTAATTCTCATTTTAGGTTCTTTATTTTTAGTATCGTCCTGCGGCAATGATGACGATGACGAAGTATATATTCCTAAACCTAAAGGGTACCCTAGAATTTATTTTGAAAATAAGACCTACAGGTTGTACGACAGCATTTGCCCCTACAGCTTTGAAATACCAACCTATGCTTTTATTGATAACGACACCCATTTGGGTGCCGACCCGTGTTGGCTTAATATTAATTTCCCGAAATACAATGCCAAAATACATTTAAGCTATAAAATAATTACCAATAACTTAGATA
>JBBRHI010000517.1:0-2829 GCA_038222995.1 Bacteroidia bacterium
ATAAAAATGTAAGATGTCTGCCGGCCACCATAAATAGAAAAGTAGTCCCGCAAAAAAAAGAAACCAAGAACGGATATGGATATTTCTTTTTAGTATTCTTTTTTCTTCTAACGAATAATCGCTTCTATTAGTCATTAGCGAAACGCCCATTCCCGCAAGTATGACAAAAAGTGTACTTGAATTTCCATTAAATAAATTAAGAAATCCACTCATTCCGTTGTGGTTGGTATGACTGCCGAAAACAGTATTGAAGTTAACAACAAACATTCCAAAAATGGCGTAGGCTCTTGCTAAATCAAATCCAATTATTCTGGTTTTCATGGTTAGTGATTTGATGTTAGTTTAAGCCCGGTAACACCCAAAATAATAAGCAGGATAAAGCCTATTCGCAATAAAGTATGAGGTTCTTTAAAAAAAATCATCCCAATAATTACTGTTCCAACAACACCAATACCGGTATATATTCCGTAAGCTGTTCCTATTGGAATCTCTTTTAGCGATTGCTGTAAAAAATAAAAACTGCTAAGGATGCTTGTATAAAAAATGGCAGTCCAAATAAGATTTTTGTGATTGTCCATTTGCTTGAGCCCAATAGCCCAGCCGATTTCGAAGATGCCTGCTAAAAAAAGATAAACCCAGTTCATAGTTGCCTTGTTTAATTTGAGGCAAATTTGCAACAAGGTTTTATAAGTACATTTGACTTAGGTCAAATAATAAATTATAGCTTAAGCTTTCGCTCTAATACGACTTAAAGTTTCTAAGGATATACCAAGGTAGGATGCTATGATTGTAAGCGGTATGTTTTGAATGATGTGAGCATCATTTGTTAAAAGCTTTTCGTAACGTTGTGTAGCGGTCATTGTGTGAAATTGAAAAAGACGTTCTTCCAACCATATTGCATAATATTCTGTAAGCATCAAATCCAGTTCTGCAATTATTGAGTTGCTTTTCTTTAATAAATTAAATGCTTGATAGTCTGTTGATTTTACAGTAACATCCGTTAATGTTTGTATGAATTCGATACTCGGTATTTGTTGAGCGTAGCTATTCAAAGAAAATGCAATGTCGTTGGCAAAAAATAATTCGGTTGTTATTTCTTTCCCGTTTGAGATGTAAAATTTTCGTGCAATTCCATTTTCAATGTGATAGCTTTTCTTGCAAGTTTGGCCTTGTCGGAGTAAAAAGTCATTTTTTTTAAATACCTCCGTTTTAGAAATATTGTTTAAAGCCTCAATCGTCTTATAATCAAAACTAGTTATGAATTTGTCAATTTTTTCTAAATATAAGTTCATCGTTTATTGCACTGCGTCTTTTTAAAATTGTAGTAACGGTTCCGTATGTTTGACAGAGTCGTTTTGGAAACGTTTTCTACTGAAATGCTCTTCTAAATATACACATGTTTTTCTTTTTGATTTTAAACAACCAGATGTTATTTTGATATTAAATCAAATTTTTTGTCATGATCAATGATCTTACCGTCTGCTAACTCAATAGTTCTATCACTTGCTTTGGCAAAATCGGCATCGTGTGTTACAGCAATAATTGTTTGCCCGAATTCGCCTGAAAGTTGCTTAAAAATATCAAACACAATTTCCGTGTTTTTGCTGTCTAAATTTCCCGTCGGTTCATCTCCCATTATAATGCGCGGATCGTTAATTAACGCCCGCGCAATAGATACACGCTGTTGTTGGCCACCGCTTAATTTAGATGCGATTTTTAGAGCTTGGTCTTTAATACCCAGTATTTCTAATTTTTGATATGCCCTTTCCTCTATTTCTTTTCTACTGTATTTGCCTAATTTTAAAGCCGGGATCATCACATTTTTTAAACACGTAAATTCGGGGAGCAGGTAGTGAAACTGGAACACAAATCCTATATTCGTATTTCGGATAGTAGCAAGTTCATTGCTTTTTTTACCTGTAACTTTTTGGCCCAGTATATCTATTTCACCCTCGTAATCCGTATCCATTGTGCTTAGGCAATACAACAACGTTGACTTCCCGCAACCGCTTTTTCCCACTAAAGTTAAAAATTCTCCTTTATGAGCCTCAAAGCTAATATCATCTAATACTTTAAATTTTACGGGATCATAAAAGTACTTGCTGAGTGATTTTGTACTTAAAACTATTTCTTTATTGCTTGTCATTTATTTTCTGAAAATTTTTACAGGGTCAATTTTTGAGGCTCTTCTTGATGGGAAGTAGCCGGCCAATAATGTCATTATAAGTCCCAAAATAAAACTTTGAGCATAGAGTTTAAATTCAAAGTGGATCGGAAAATATCCGACAGGGCCGCCCATGTATACTTTTGATAAAATAAAAATGAGAACAGACCCCACGCAAAGACCTATGATTGTTCCTATAATACCCATTATAAGTGCTTCCATTATAAAAATTTTAATTACGTCTTTACCTGAAAAGCCGGTTGCTTTAAGGATAGCAATATCATTGATTTTTTGTGAAATGGTTGAACTAAGGATATTATAAATTATAAAGCCGGCCAACGCTAAAATGGAAATAGAAATTGAATCCATCATTGTACCCCTGGTTTTGTCGCCGCTAATAACATCAGCATTTGTAGTTTTCCAGTCTTCAACTTTATATTCAGTAAGGGGTTGCAGCAATTTTACATACTTATCTGTAGCATCCGGATTAAGCGTGTTTGCATAAATTGTTGTAACATACGCAGGCCCTTCTTTTATAAATTGTTGTGCCGTGCTTATATTAACGTAACATTTTGAATCATCGCTCATACTATTCCCAAGCTTGAAAATGCCTACAATCCTTAACACTTTAGTGATGCCGTAAGAAGAAGACATTGTAATATTAT